>CAXBMT010000021.1:0-20203 GCA_963976925.1 uncultured Bdellovibrionales bacterium | reverse complement strand
CTACTGGCCCAACGTGGAACGTTCTACTGTCCTAAATGTCAAAAATGATTAAGACCAAAGATATTTTTTAGAAACTCTATTCGCAAAAGCAATCATCAAGAAATAGCAAAGCCATTCAAGCGCTCCATGAGTCCATGGAATTTGTGAACCTGATCCATCACTTGCATTTGCTGAACAACCGCTGCCACCTTGCGAAATAGGTGCAGGAGGAGCTGCTACTTCAGGAGTATATAATTCACTTGGAATACGAAGAGCTGGATCACCAATAATTGAAAAGCTGTTGACGATATCTTTTTCATACTCAGCAGTTCCTGTCGCTATTTTTGCTTGCAAGAAGTAGTCACCAAGACGTTGGCCTTTATAAGGAGAAGCTAAGCTTGTATTAAAGATTGATAAGAAGTTCTGTCCCAAGCGCATCTGTGCCGGAGGTGTCGTTTGAGTTGTCGAGCCTAGATAAGCGATGGATCCACCAACTGGATTTAGAACCAGCGCCTCTCCTAGTGACTTCATACTCTTAGTGGCATCGAAGAAATAGGCAGACTCACAGTTTAGTGTCATCACAATTGGTAATTGATTATTGGTAAGCGATAACTCTCCTGCATCAGCGACGAGGAAAGTATTGGTTGAGAATCGATCTGCAGCACCATGACCCATCAGCGTCATCATATAAGGAGCTTGATTAAATTCGTTGATAATGGCGGATTTCGTACCAGCGTCGCTTCCGATCTCAGCTTTATCGTAAATAACGTTACTAAACTTAGTGACGGTCTCGGCAAGGATATCAATCTTTTGTCTGAAGTTTTCGTAATCTTCTTGTTCTTCGTCAGCTACAAATGCCATTTTCTTCAGGTTAGTTCCATAAGGTTGAGTAGCTTTAGATTCATAATCAATCAGTTTTTGACCGTATTGATAGACTTCACTTGGCTTATTTGTTGGAAGACGTCCAATAGCAATTCGTGGAATATGTGAGGCACTTGAAGAAACGTAATAGTTATCAGCCCCAAAATCAATAAAGCGTCCATCTAGAATTGGGATCGGAAGAGTTTCAGTATCTAGCACGGAGCGATCATTACCATTATCGTCAACATCATGATTAAGAGGGTCGACCGTTGCGTCACCAAGCATAAGTAAATAACGTGGTTTAACCTGCCAAGAAGCTAGAGCGTAATCAATAAAGTCTCTAATCGCCTGAGAGCTTGTATTCCCTTTATTAAATTCACCAAAAATCTGAGCCGGAGTCAAGGTCATCACTTCAAGCCCGTCCGCTTCTCTATGCGCTACAATTTCACTAGCAGCTTCAAGAAGGTTTTTATGACCAATAATAATGTAATCAGCACGATTATTCGTATCCTTAAGGCTCTGAGGAGCGCCATCATTTAGAGATAAACCTGTTGGCTTTAAAAAATTATTATCTTGAATAATAGTAACTCTTTTTTCATCCTCATCACTGACAAAGTCATCAACATAAAATCTTGTTTGATAAGTTGAGCCAGCATCAAATGTTAAAATCTCACTATTAATGATCTTACCCGTCTGCAGGTGATCTGTGGTGTCATAGATAGAAAGGTTTGCTGAGCTGAATCCTTCAATCTTATGAACACTCATTGTTTCGGCGATAGAGATCTCAGAAGCACCTGTGCCACCATCACGATAGCCAATATACTCTAAATCCATCTTATCAACGAAAACTCGATCATAGTCACCACTAGGAGCATATGTACCAAGCACTTTAAACGATATTGAATTAGTGCCAGCAATAAACTCATCTGCAGGAACTTCAAAAGTCAGAACTTGCCTATTATTTTCTTCAAATACTCTATCGTCTACTTCCTGACCATTTACATTAAGGGCAACATGGTGAATTGAGTAATTAAAGAAAATACCAAGTCGGCCTTTGACATGGAAATTTAATCGAACATTGTCATAAGAATTAGTATCAAGCTCATCCATATCTATATTGAAACTTAACGTGTCATAGCCAGTGTAGTTAAGCAGACCCGCCCATAGGAAATGATCTTCACTATCGTCTAGGCTTTCACCGTCAACATAAAGAAGATTCTCTTCATACGTTTTGTTAAAGATAGTTAGACTTTCAGAAGAATCTTGTTGACCAGTAGGGTCACCATCAAGATTTTGTATTCTAAGAGGGGCGTCATTATATTCAGAGATATTAACAGTACTGAGTATGAGTCTATTATATTTATCCTCAAGTGATTTTTCAAAAGGAACGTAGAACCTAATATAATCACCTGAAGTAAATGTACCGGCCGAGGATACTTCCAGAGGAATTTCTTCAGTTCCTAGATATAGTCTTAAATTACTTGTGTCAGCATTAATAAATGGACCGTTAACCTCAGAAGAGACAAGATCGTCATAGCTAAGCTGATAGACGCCGGCTTTATCGTAAGCAATCTTTAAGGTATTAGCGATATTATAAGGATTGATGATTGATCCTGGCTCAGGCGGATCAATATCCCAAGCATCACCATCAAGACCAATATCTAGTACGATTTTATTTGAAAAATGAATTTCTTCAGTTACCGGATTAAACTTCAGAGGCTTAATCTTAATACTCAGGTATGTTTTTCCTGCGTTCTTAATGAGATTCGAATTCAAGTCGACATAACTTGAAGGCATAAAGTTGTTTGTCGAATAGTAAGCTGAGTTGACTAGATATTGAGGTTGTAAATTACCACTTCCATCAATCACATAAGTTGGAGCCGGCGAAATTTTGTGATTGGCCAACAGAGACTCATTGACAACCATATTAGTGAGAGAAGCCGCTTCGGCGAACTTGTTGACTTCAATTAAGAGGACTCGTTCCGCTAATTCAGCCTTTCCTTCTTCAGTGGCTTTTGAGTAGCCTTGAATGGCCACATCTTCATAAGTAATATCCCAAGCACTATCACTAAAAAGTGGAGTACCAGGAATAATTTCAATTCTCATTGAACGACTTGTTTGGCTTAAAATCGCAGCTCCATTACCTAGATCTTTATACGAAGGATTTGGAATTGGAAAAGGACCCATTCCCCCACCATCGTCACCGTCATCTGGATTTGAGCCATCATTTTGACCTGGATCAGTTGCTGGAGGATTACCAAGTGTTGCCAGTGGAGTAGCTAAAACTGGTCCATGAAGAGTTGTATCACCATCAACTTCAACGTCTTCGACATAATAGTAGTAGGTCATATCATTTGATACATCAGCATCTACAAAGCGGTACTTCCCTTTCGACTGACCAGCGTTAAAAATGTTCTTTATGATAGTTGGATTGATCTGTTGAAATTCAGAAGCATCAGCATTTGAGCGGTACACATTAAAGCCACGATGATTTTGCTCTGTATTTGTTTCCCAGCGAATATCGACTTTGGAGTTATATGGTACAGCCGCTAATGAATGCATAGAAACAGCTGAAGCAGAACTTCCCATATTAATCGTGCAACCTGAAGCAGAGACTTTCGTTGTCACATCAAAGGTCTGAGTGGCCTCAAACCAATCTCCACTCCAACCAGTGAAATCTACAGTTTGAGCAGCACATCCGGTTGAGCTAATAATCTGATAGTTTTCGGTATTAGCTGGAGTATTTGGGTTAGCTGGATCAAAGGAGTTAAAGTCTCCCCAATTCCATGCGATATTTGCCATTTGCAGTGGAAGTGACCCAGTCGTATTGAGCTGAATTCCTTTTACTGAAGAGTAACTCGTTGAAAGATTTGTTAATTGACCACCAGATAATAAAGTTACAGAGGTGGTTCCGCCGATATTAATACCATTTGTTCCAAGACGATCAAAGTGGAATCCATTAATACTTAATGTTCCGGAGGTTGAAGTAAAGTTCCAAGAGCCAGCACCACCTTGTGGTGAAAACTTAGCTTTACTAGCAGTACTTTGTGGAAATACATCGCTACTTCCTTGAATAAAGAACGTTCCACCATTAACTAATAGTGTTTGTCCGTTTCCAATCTGAACAAAACTCCCAGACTTAAACTGCCATAAACCGCTGGGAATTGATGCTCCATTTGGAAGAATTAAAGTCTTTCCAGAATCAAGTAAGAGAGTATAGTTAGTTCCATTTACTACAAGAGAATTAATCGTTTGAGTTGTGCTTGCAAGAGTAATCGTTCCGCCACCGGTCTTATTAATATGAAGATTAGCGAGTGTTGCATTAGTTGTTATTGAATGAGTTAAAGAGCTTCCACCATCTTCGATTTCAAGAGTTCCACTTTGGTTGAAACTGCCCTTTGAAGTAAAGTTGCCGTAAGTTTCTAATGTCGCGGCTGCATTTAAAGTTAGAATTCCGTTTGTGATATTAATATTCTTACAAGTTGCGACACCTGTTGAGATGATTGGATCATTAGCAACGTTTGGAATCTCACAGGTCTTATTTAAGTCAGGAACACCTGCAGTCCAATTAGAAGTATTGGTCCACGATGTATTAGCTGTACCTGTCCAAGTCGTGGTTGTTGGAGCATCAATAGTTGAAGAGGTTCCAAGCGTTACAGGAAATCCCGAAATTGGGATTAAAGAATAGGTTTCAGAGTTAGCAATATCAGTGGCCAGAGTTACCTGTACCCCAACAGTATTTCCGTTAGTAGCACCACTAGCAATTTCATAATCAACATAAAAACATGTTTTAACCGTTGCTGTTAAATCAGCTTCAACGACGAGATCCCCAGGTGTAATTGTAAATGTCTTTGAAGCCGGACTACCTGTAAAGACACCCGTACCAATTAATGTTCCCCCACTTCCAGAACAAGTTGAGTTTGAATAAATTTTGACTTCCTGAATGTCATTGGCCGTACCAGTACCAGTTAGAGTTAACTTAATTGAGGTAACGTTCGAATCACTATAGGAAGCGCCGGCTTGAGATTGCTTAAGCCCATAGCGCCCCATTGTATAAACTGATCCAACCGTTACTGTTGTAGGAGATGTAGATTCTCGAGTAAAAGCAATAGTATTTGTGGCTCCGGCCCAAGCGACATTATAAGTTGGAGAAGTATCAAAACCTGGACCAGAGCTATCACCAGAGTAGCCAGTAATAGTAAGTGTTCCAGCTCCTGCACCTGTAGTATTAACAGCTGTAATGCTTCCAGATCCTGAGCCATCAGTATCAAAGAACATATTATCCATAGTATTGGTAGGAACTTGTCTTTTTAAACTTAGAAAAGTTGTCGCGCTATTAACCGGATAGGAAAAGGTTCCATCTTGTAGGTGATAAGTTGCATCAATGATAGCACCAGACTCGATACTGACACCTGAAGTCGCTAATCTTTCAAAAGTATAGAACTGAGCGGCTATCGTCCCATTAACGATAACATTGAAGGCATTTGAGGTTGATGTCGACATCATCTTAGCTTTTGAGCCTGCACTTCCGAGCATACTTAAAGTTCCACCTGAATCGACTGTAACTGTGCTGCCACCTCCTAAAGCTAAAACACCACCTGCTTCAATCGATAAAGTACAACCAGTTTGTACTGTCACATCACCTAAAACTGTCAGAGTCACTCCATCAGGAATCGCGATCTCACCTTGAGTACAAGTTAAGTTGCCATTTATTGTGGAGTCACTATCTACACGGATAATATCATTACCTGCAGTTCCAGTGTTATTGACGATAACTGAACCTGGAAAAGCGGTTGCCATTGAAAGTGATTGAGTCGCGTTTCCGACCATAGAAAAGATTCCATTGGCAGCATTTGAAAAAGTATATGGACTTTGAATCTCTAAGTTTGAATAAACTTCAAAGACATTAGATGTATTACCCCAATCAATCACACCATTAGCAAGTAAAGTCGCATTAGCACAGGCAACTGGGTTTGAATCAATCGCGGTGTCACTTGCCCCGACGCCAATTTGGCAGTCTCTATTAGAGCTTGGAATAGCTCCAGTCCAGTTTGCACCTACATTCCAAGAAGTACTACTCGTTCCATCCCATGAAGAAAAGTTTTGATTTCTAATAATCGATTGTGCTGTTTCAAGAGGTGGACCTGAAGTCGTCGAAAAAGAATAACCTTGAGAGTTTGTGACATCTGAAGTTGATTGGACAGCAAATTTTACAGTTTTTTGATCTTGTGGGTTTGCTCCGGCTCTAGCTACGATGGAAATACAAGCAAGATTACTTGGCCCATTCGTTTGAACATCTCCAGGAGATATAGTTACTGTTGCAGTTGGCGGCGAACCTGTAAAAACTAAGTCACCTCCAATTTGAGTTTCACCATTTTGAAAATTACAGTTTCCATTATCATCAAGATAAGCTCTCACATAATCAAGATCCGAAATAGATGCCGTTCCTGTCATCGCAATATTTACTGATGTTATATTTGTCGCCGTATCATTTTGCGTTAATGAAAAAGCAAACTCGGCAAAAGTAAATTCATCATTTGGGTCCATCATGTTTTGTGGCTCACCAGCTTCAGCATCATTGGTGATAGCTAACTCTGTAGCAGCTGGAGCCGTCCAAGTTAATTGGTTATTAGGATCATTTTCGAATGCCGTCCCACCTACATCACCAGTGTAATTATCAAGTGTAGAAACACCGTTATTATAAGCACTCGCATCTATATTAAATGGGTTTGCTACAGAGTCATCATTAAAAAAACCAATTGAATCCATTGTTGCAGGAATCGAAGATGCAGCACCTAAAACTATTCCATATCGATTGTTTCTTATTCCTCTAAACTCTCCGTTTTCAAGTTGAGATATTGTTCCACCAACATTAACTCCATCAGAAGTTCTTTGAATGAGAAAGTAACTGGCAATTAAAGTTCCATTCATATTAAAAACGAAATTTCGATTAGATGCTTCTGATACTACACGAGCGGGATTGCCGGAAGAACCTAAAAGCTTTAAAACCCCTCCGTTACTGACAGTCAGCGTTTCGTTCCTTTGAATTCTCAGCTCACCACCTGCTTCAATCTGTAGAACTCCATCCACAGTTAGGCCTCCTCTCGCGAAGAGAGAGCCACCATTTCGAATAATTAAAGTATGGCCGGCTGGAATTGATTGAACGACACCTGTGTTGTTTAACGTCAGATCTCCCTCAACAATTGTCGTACCAGAGCTAGATATATTAAAATCTGAAAGTATTCTAAAACTATCCGTAAGTGTGACTGTACTAGTATTGTTAATTGTTAAATCTCGGATATCATCAACAACTTCAAAAGTTTGAGCAGATGTTCCGGCCATCTCAATTTCAAAAGCATTATTCGTAATTCTTAATGAGTTTGGGTTAGGAGCTTTAAAATAATCTCCCACAACAGTAATCGTTCTATTTTGAGTACCTTCAAAAGTACCTGATTGAACATCAACACATCCAACAGTTAAATTCCCAGTCATTCTTGCTCGTTGACCGCTATTGACAATAACGGCGTCTTCACTAGCTGAGTCTGGAACGTTAGCAGCAGACCAATTGGAAGCTGTGGTCCAATTATTGTTCGAACCTGCCCAAGTTCGAACAGTTCCACCACAAGCCGCAAAGGCTGATTGGCAAAAAATGCAGAACACTACAAAAGACTTTGAATGAACGAGAGATGAAAATGTTGACTAAGCTCTTAACCACCTAGAAATTATACAATAAGAAATCAACAGAATATGTAAAGATATGTTGAAATATAAGTCATTGAAATTAAGGGGATTTTAAGTGGAAAACAATGCCGCTTTTTATGTCTATTTCTCTTGATATTTGCCGCTAAAAAATTGCCAAATAAATTTCTCAAATGTCTACAAATCGTAGGTATAACGGTTATGATTTTCTTTGTAGAACCTGATCGCTTTTTGAAACAAAAACCAAGACAAAACAATACCTAAAATATTCCAAGTCAATAAGCTTAAGGTGTTTACAAATAGATGACTAAATTCATTAGTTTGAATAAATAATCGAATTCCTTCAAGAAGTTGCGCAAAAGGAGTTGAGATGCCAACCCTTTGCAGCCAACCGGGTAAAACACTCAAAGGAAAATAGGCCCCAGCTAGAACTGATAAGCCGGTTGAAATATAACCCAAAACTGAATTCCCTCTTCCGGTAAAAAGAAAAATACTCAAGGCTACAAAGCCTAGTGAAATGAATATTGGAAGTGAAAACAGTGGAAAAATCATTATTACTACTACATCAGTAAATGAAATATCTAAATTAAAGAAACTAACGGCTAAGATAATTTGTAAAAGAATTTGAATAAAAATTCTTGGGATAGTGCAAATAGAGCGAAGGACAATTAGATTAAATATGGAAATTTTAGTTGTTAGAAAGTAGTCAAAAATCCCTCGAGATTTCCATTGCTTTACAGTCTTTAAAGGAAAATCAAACATCGTAGAGGCAAGATAGAGAGAAAGCTCCCCCACCAGAACAAAAACAAAATAACTTACACCTAAGTCTTTAAAGCTGTCTCCAAAAGCCTTGGAGGTATAGTAATAAATTGAAAGAGATAGAAAAGCCCCTATGATCTGAGCTATAATGCTTTTATAGCTAGTATAGTAAGTCTTTAAATCAAGAAGAAGAAAATGCTTCGAGAGATGACTAAGCATTTATTGTCTCCAAGTCGATTAACCTATTTATGATATTTTCCCACTGTTCTTTTTTATGGCTAGCTACTATCAATAGGCCTTCAAATTTCTGAAGAATATCAAGAACAACTAAACGGCTAGATTCATCGAGATTCTCCAAAGGCTCGTCAAGAAGAAGGTATCTTGGACAATGAACAATACCTCTTAAGAAGTTGAGCTTTTGCTTCATGCCAGATGAGTAATGAAGGAACTTGTTATCTAAAAAAGAAAACTCAGGCATAGCTAAGTACTTCTTTATTTCTTCATCTAATACTTTTAATGATTTGTTTTTTGAAATACCAAAAACTTTTAAATTTTCAATGCCACTTAGTTCAGGAAAAAAACTAGAAGAATTTGGACCAACATAACCAAGCTCTTCTTTCCAATCTTTATCATCAAAAAGAATCTCACCCGAATCAACAGTCAGTGAACCAGCTAATAGGTTTAATAATGTTGTCTTCCCTCTCCCATTGGGACCAGTTAAAAGCACTTTATCCGTTTTATCAACTTTTAGGCTTAACTGGTCAAAAACGATATTTTGCTTATAGGTTTTAGAAACATTTTTTAACTCAATCAACTTACAACCTTTAAAAAGAGCTTTATTAGATTACAGTAACTTAGAATATAAGAATAAAGATAATTTTATTAAGGTTTTTAGCTCTTTAGTGTAAGATTAATCTATGAAAGAAGATAAGAAAAAAGCAGATAAAAAGCCTTATGTTAAGCCGAAAATTGAATCGGAAGAGCTAATGGCTTTTGCTGAAACTTGTAATGGAAGTTCAAACGGTGGCAGAAAAGCCTCAGCTCTTCCTCCAGCAAACTGTCGTGCCGATCGTCTTAGCTCCTAAATGAGTCAGCTCCATAATCTCGAGTTATTAGATACAAAACGCAGATTACTTGAGTCAGGCTTTACAGATAGCTCTTTTGAGCTAGATATTAAATTTTATTATCATGATATCGTCATAGAAATTCATACAGACTCCCATGAGTTAGTGAACTGTATACACGAGTACTTTCCTAAAAAATGGCTTGAACCTCGAGACGAAAATTCAAAATTCGTTATTCAACATTATAGTCCACAAAAGTTTAGTATTTCATCACTCGATTTTGAAAATGAAGAATCTCAAGATTGTCTCACTGAAAGAATAAATGACTTCGAATATGCCTTTCAAAGAGATTTTGCTGCAAAAAGAGAAATTTCTAATAATGATTCAATTCAAGTTAAGGCCATATTTGACTCCAGAGTTGATGATGGGTTCTTCAATTTTTTTCGTTGGCTAATATGCAGAGAACTTATTCGTGAAAACAAAGCAATTCTTCATAGCAGTACCATTCTAGGAAAAGATGGCAAGGCCTATGTTTTCTTAGGTCCTAGTGGAGCCGGTAAAACCACGACCTGTATTAATGCTGAAGACCGCTTGATCCTTGGCGATGATATGAATGCTCTCGTCATCAAAAACGGAAAAGCTTTCATGCAGGCTGGATCAATTGGTGGAAGGTTTGAGCCACAAGTTGCGATTGATGATTTATTTGAAATCAAGGGCTTTTACTGGCTTAAACAAAGCAATAAGCTCAATCTTACTGAAGTTTCAAAAGCTAAGGCGAACCAACTTCTTCTGGTTAGCTTAGCTAATATATTTTGGGATAACTCTGACCCTAATTTTAATGAAGTGGCTGCAAAGCTTTGTGAAAAGGTAACGTTAGAACATTCTTTTTATGAACTTGAATTACAAAACAATACACTTTTTTGGAACTTAGTTGAGTCGAGTGATTTTGAAATGAGAGTCAGTGGTCAAAGTATGTACCCAACACTTAAAAATCAACAAAGTGTCACCGTAAAGAAGTCGTTTAAACTCGAGCAAGGGGCGATATATCTTTATTTAGATCATGAAAATAAGATAACTATTCACAGGCTAATCGATGATCAAAAAATGATCTTCAAAGGCGATAATTCTCTGGTCTTTGAATCTATAGAAAAGGATCAGATTATTGGCATGGTTGTTACACCTAATACATCTTTTCCAAGTTTTAGTGCATCTCTTTCAAAACTCAACTCAATCAATTCTCCTCGATTATTAAGAATTATATCGAGGCTATTACTTAGACTGACTCGATTTTAACCATAAGAAATTATATTTTAAGGTCGTAATAAAGTTATCTTTTACTAAATTTTTTAAGATTAAGTACTTCAATGAGCGCTGATTAGTATTAAACATAAAGCGCAAATCGATTATATTTTGAAAGCGACCTCTAAAATCGGGAGCTAGATCTCTCCAATGTTGATTTATCGCACCGATTACATACTCAAAAGATTTTTCAACTCTCCATTTTCTTGCAATTAACTGGCATTTATTCCAATCGATTGATGGGTTTCGCTCAATAAGTACCGCTATATCAACGAACCAGTAGAGTTTGAGCATAGTATGTTGAAAGCAGTAGTGAGTGCATAGATAAACTAAGCGCTCTTCCAATGCCAATTGATTAAAACCATTTGAATTTTTCACAGTCGAATAATCAAATTCCTTCAGGTGATAAAAAAGTTTGGTATGAAGCTCAATCGTAATATCGACGCCATCGACATTTTTGTAAACTTCAAGTTTATGCTGATCGCCGTACCACTTTTTTGACTGATTTTTTCTATAACCTTTTAATTCGAAGTATTGAACAATTTCATCGAATTTCTCTGGGTTAATGAGTAAGTCAATATCACTCATGAATCTTAGTGCTATATCGTCTTTATAGAGATCGTCTAAATGATTAATACCTTTTAATGCTAGTACCGATGGATCGATATTTAAGAGATCGTCTTTAAGTTCGGCAACAACTTTTTGATAGGTTTGATTTTGTAGCCATTGTTTTAAGTATATTGATTTAGCGTAAGTAGAATCTATAAGACCTAATCTAGCAGGATTCTTGTAGGCAAATCCCCAGAGAGCATGATGATTAAGAAGCTCAAAACGCACTGCATCTGTTGAAGCTCGCAAGAAATTAGATATATTGGTCGATAGATCCATTATGAGAGTATAAACTATGACAATGAATCCAAAAATTAAAACTCAGCTTTCCTGGCAAAAAATTGGTGATGAAGTCCTTATTATGGATACTGTTTATCAAAAGAAAGCCCATACACTTAACTCGACTGCTGCCTTGATTTGGCAACATTGCACAGGAGAGAACTCCACTGATCAAATCACTCAAATAATTAGGAATGAGTTTGATGTTAGTGAAACTCAAGCAAAAGTCGATCTAGAAGAAGTTCTCCTGCAATTAAAATCTTTAGATTTACTAGAAAGTTAAATGAAAGCTGACGACTCAATTGTTTTTCAATCAATTAAAAAAGCTAACGAGCTTTATCAGCCCTTATTTGCAACGCTTGAAATCACGCAGGTTTGCAACCTCGCTTGTAAGCATTGTTATAACTTTGATCGAACTGTAGCGCTTGACTCCGGTCAAAAGACTAAGTTTATGCCATTCGATGAAATTCTTTATTGTATGGATGAGCTACGAAAAGTTGGATCCTTGTGGCTTAATCTCAGTGGAGGTGAGCCACTCACCCATCCGGATATACTAAGAATTATTCAGGAAGCTAAAAAAAGAAGTTTTATCGTTCGCTTGAAAACGAATGGGTTGTTACTTAATGAGCAGATGGGAGAAAATTTAAAAAAAGCTGGCCTAGATGCTGTTGAAATTAGTTTGTATGGTCAAGACGAAGAGACTTATAAAAAAATCACACAAAAACATGGTCATGTAAAAACTATTAATGCTCTATCTGTGTCAACACAAATGGGCTTTGATACCAGTGCCAGTTTAATTTTACACAAGTATAATGGGGATCAACTTCAGAGTATGATTGATCAAACCTTGGAGACTAAGGCTCAATACCAAGTCTCTACTGAAATTACTTCTCGCTACGATGGAACGCATACATCTCAAGACTATAAACTGTCTGGCCAACAAATGAGTAAGCTACTCGACTCACATTCAAATCTCTTTATGTTTAAAAATACAGATCATGCGCTTCAGTGTAGTTGCGCAAAAACAGTTATCGCGATTGGGTATGATGGATCAATTTATCCATGCATTGGAGCACCGATATTCGTGGGCCATATAAAAGATGCTCCTCTTGTCGAGACTTGGTCTAACTCAAAAGTTTTTAATGATATTCGAGGACTAAAGCAGAAAGATTTCAAAGAGTGTCAAACATGTAGT
The DNA here is from genome assembly GCA_963976925.1 of uncultured Bdellovibrionales bacterium. Lineage (GTDB taxonomy): Bacteria > Bdellovibrionota > Bacteriovoracia > Bacteriovoracales > Bacteriovoracaceae > UBA4207. The sequence goes on along the minus strand of CAXBMT010000021.1, from coordinate 7,459 downwards.
TTCCTTGATTTTTGTTCAAGGAGTTCAGGTTCTATCTACGCTAACACTGGAAACTATACCGGTTGTGACCCACAAACTTTAGAAGTAGCAAGACTCAGAAGTCATAAAGCCAACTCAACTAGCTAATATAATTTGATCCATACTGGTCTATTACATTAATTTAAGTGTAAGATTTAGAAATGGATAAAACACCAATAAGATTCATCCATGTTGATCAAGACTTTGCCTTGAGTGGTGATGGCGTAAAACTTGGAACTACGGCATACACTCATGCTGCTATCATGCGTTCATTGATGCGCTTAAAAAATCTTTGTGATGATCAAGTTCTTACTAAGGTTCCAGGGATTGAAAGTGATTTAGCCGCTATTGTTATCACTCAGCATGAACTTTACAGCCAGCTTCTCTTAGTAAATTCCAACGACATTACTGATGAAGAAGCATTTGAAAAGCGGTTGATTCAAATCAAAGAAGCTAATGCGGATTCAAGTCTAGATATAAGTGGAGCCAGTCAAAGAGTTTTTCCACGCTATAAAACAGAAATGGAAATGCTTGTTCAAATTGATGGTCATGAATACTTTAGTAAATGTTCAAATATTTCTCTAGATGGTGTCTGCTTATCAATTGATGGTGAATCTATCGTAAAAGGTGGAGATCAAGTCGAGATGATCATGAAGGGAAAATCTTTAGAACTAAAGCTTACAGGAAAAGTCAGTTGGGCCTTTAATAATAACAAGGTAACTCAAGCTGGGATTTTATTGCACTTTTCTGAAATTGAAGCCCTAACACCTTGGCTTAAAATCATAACGGCACTTCATCTAAGACAACACCCAAGTCAAAGTATATAGCTCTTCATAAGGTCATCAAACTGTTGATCAATAGTTACGTTAAGATCTCTAACAAAAGCAACGGCCTTCGTTCTCTTTTGGCTCGTTTCTAAATCTTGAATTGCATCTTCAATAGCTTTAGTAAACATATGGTCATGCGATGGTTCATAGCAAAAAGCACGATCATTATTGACTAACTCTCCTGCTCCTCCAAGTCCTGTTGATAAGACAGGAAGGCCGTGCGCCATCGCCTCTACAATCACTCTGCCAAATGGCTCCGGCTTAATTGATGAGTGTATGAGAATATCAATAGTAGAATAGATAGTATTTAGTGGCATCAATCCAGCAAATATGACTTTAATTGAATTTAACTTATCAGCGATTTTTATCAAAGAATCTTTATAACCGACGTGATTACCTGCCGTAAGATAGATATCCTCACCGTAGAGATAAATTTCTTTAACTCCCAGTTCAACAAACCTAGATTCATTTCGAACTAGCATCCATAGAACATCATGTTGTCCTTTCCATGGTGTAAGCATTGAAGCGATACCAATTTTTCCATTAAAAGGTTTATGGTCACAAGATGAATCTTTTATGTCCGGCGGACTGTTGTAAAGAGTATACGTCTTAATACTTTCATACTGCTGATTGAAGTCATTGGCGACAGAGAATGAGTTAGCAACAAACTCTCTTTTGAATGGCACCACTCTATCTAAAAGTTTACTTAATAAAGATGATGTAGGGAAATAATCTCTAAGGTGCCACCAAAGAGTTCCATTCCATTTTTTTAACAGACATAAACAGTAGAACAATGCACCAACTTTATTGCCATTTAGCCATATGATATCAGCATCATGAATAGGAATTGTTCTAATCCTAAAGAGCGCATAAATAAAACTTAGAAGTAGTGGGAATTTTGAAAAGCTTGAGCTTCTGGAACTTTGATAATAATAACCCGAAACTCTAAACCTTGAGATTTTACTTTTTGGCAGCAGCGCTAAAACTTTTTGTTCGAGCAATGGATCTTTACTTAGAGTCGGAATCCAAACTGTGACCTGTGCATAATCAGGAAGCTTAGCAAGAGAGTCTATAAAACTTCTCTCAGCTCCACCCAGCCTATCAGTATTAAAAACAGCAAAGACTTTCACGATAATAGCCCCGAAAAAAGTAAGGCATAGTCTTTAGAGTTATGATTACTAATCGTATGGTCATAGCTATTTTGTGAAATCATTTCGTATTGAGATTTTGCAAGACTCCACCAAGACTCAACAGACTGAGAATTAATCTCATCCAAAAGCCAGCCAGTTTTTCCATCATGAATTGATTCGATAAGTCCTGCCTGCCTTAAGCCAACAGATGGAGTTCCAAAACGTGCCGCCTCAAGAGGTGTTAGGCCGAACCCCTCGAAGTTTCCACGATCCGACTGATCCAGTGAAAAGATTAAGTTAAAATGACTTCCTCGATAAATATCATCTCTTTGATCATCTCTAACAATTTTACAGTTAATCTTTATGATATCTGAAGCATAATTTCCTGGACCTAATCTAAGCGTAATTTTTTTATTTGCTACTTTTGATAAGATCTCAGCAAATCTAATTGTTCCTTTAATATTTTTATGAGGAACATCTCTAGCAAAACAACAAAGTCTTATCTCATCAACACCATCAAGTGGTTTAATCACTGGTCTATGGATATCACTAAGATCTATTCGATTAGGAAAAATAATATCTCTTTCATAGTTAGGTTTTAGTCCCAAGAGGCAAGCAGTTTCAAATGAAAACTGAGAAATGAAAATATTGGCCTTTGCTTGTTCAATACATTTATTAACATAGGGTTTAGTTAAGTTTTTGAGCAATTTAGTTGCTATATTTTTTGAGTACGTTAGTAGCTCAGCTCCATGAATGAGGTTAATAGACCTAGCTCTATCATCTTTTGACAGCCAGACAGTAGGCCAATAATGAGAATGAATAAGGTTGGTATGATGAGGCTTAACTAGTCGAGTAATTTGTTTTGGTTTAGTCCAAAGTCCAACTTCGACATCTGCACCATTTGCTCTTAAGGCATCAACGACGGCTTTAGATAGCGTAGCTATCCCCCCTGGCTTACTTGGAGGATACTCAGGTGTTGTTAGCAATATGCTTTTATTTTCAAGTAGCATAACCGACCTAGAATCGAGTTGTTCTACTATGATTGTAACTTTTTATATGTCACAATAACAGTCATGAATTTTACAGCAAATGATGTTATCGAATCTGCCAAAGCCTCTAAAGGAGGTTCAAGCGATGCTATTCATGATGGTGTTCTAAAAATTATTAAATCAAAGGGTTCAACTACTGGGTCACTACTTGATCTTGGTATGGGACAAGGAACCTTTCTAAAAAAAGTTCAAATTGCATTACCCTCACTAGATTGCTTTGGTAGTGATGCTGCTGATTATGGTATTCCAGATGGTCTTAAGCTTGAAAAACATTATATTGGTGACTTTAATCAAAAGTTAGAAATCGACCGGCAGTTTGATATTGTTTGTGCCATTGAAGTTATTGAGCATCTGCGCGATCCAAGACATTTTATAAGTCAGCTTGAAGATATAACAAAAGTTGGTGGAACTATTATTGTAACAACACCGAATAATGAAAGTATTACGTCATTAATCTCTTTCATTTTCAGAGGCTACTTTACTGCTTTTTCTCCTAATAATTATCCTGCCCATATAACTCCTCTGACGGAGTATCATCTTAAGCAAATGATTCGTGAGACAAAGAGCTTAAGACTTGAGCAAGTTCATTATTTTAATAACGGACGAATCCCTGGCTCAGGAGCAAAGTGGCATAGCCTCATTCCATTTCTAAGAGGAAAGAGATTTTCTGATAATTTTGTCTTGGTTATTAAAAAGAACTGATTAAGCGGCTTCTTTATCTTTTTTGATTTCTTCTTCGCCAAATTCCATTTCAAAACTGATTTCATCCATAAAGTCGGCGGATATAATCATGACGTCTTTTTGTCTTATAGCGTCCATAATATAAGTGAGTGGTTGAGTGGCAGAATCTTTACGGTTCCAGAACTTATATCCTACCGCGATATTAAAAGTCATATAGCAACCAACTCCGGCCCAAAGTGCAATAACCGGAGTTCCTCTAGAGGCAAGCCAGACCATAGAAAGTTGAGTAACAAGATGAAAGCTTGCAATAACTGTAGCTGAGTGAGTTGCACTTAATCCATATTTGTCACCCAGAATGTGGTGAATATGCAGACGATCGCCTGCAAAAGGAGACTTACCAACAAGTAGCCTTCTAAAGAAACTGACACCTAATTCAACAATTGGAAGTAATAAACCAAAAGCAGACATATGTACTAATTTCCATGGGCTCATTAATTCAAACTTTAGACTCAGTGACGTGTATGAAACAAAAAACAAAAGCATCATCGAAAGGCCGATAATTCCACCGCCTATCTCGCCAAGATGAATTTTTGAAGGCGCTCGATTATACCACCAAAAAGCAAACATAGGAGCTGCTACTATTCCGGCATAAAATCTAACCGACCATAAATCAAAAACAGAGCCTAGTACAAAATAGCTTAAGCAACTGACTAAGACAGTTTTTGGTGAAATAGTATCAATCCCATCAAGTAAATTAGATCCATTAAAAGCTGCAAATCCACAAAAGAAAAGAGCATTAAAAAAAACTAAAGACTGATCATCTTTTAAATAAAAAGCACAAAAATTTGCAAAAATATAAGAAGCAATGAATTGACCACCAAGTTTAGCAACAGGTCTTAATTCTTTTTTGTCATCTAGATAACCAAGAGTAGCTAGAACAGCTCCTGTGACTCCAAAGCTCACCAAATGATAATAACTACCTTTTCCCGTGACTACCAATGCCCCAATCCCCAGAAGAACTGAAATATAGATGACTGAGCCACCCAAGAGAATGGCTCCTGTTTCAGACTTTCTGGCAGGAACAACAAAGAATCTCCACAAACTTTTTTCCTTAGCATAGAGGAAGAAAGAATACGCAATAAGCGAGAAGAGAAATGTGAACGATGCTGTAATATAGAGCATTTCCATAAACTAAATTATCTCATAAAATCATTTTGATAGAGCTTGGGTATTAGCTTCCCCTTTTTGTTTATGTCTTATAAAATCAATGAGATAGATTGCACCTAAGCGACGTTAAAAATAAAGAATTACAGATAAATGAGAAGAGACCCCGGAGCCGTAACCGATGAAAACAGTCCTCTATATTAACCCTAATGGATTTATTGGTGGAGCTGAGTCTTTTATCTTTAATATTTGCGAATCTCATTTAAATAATAAAAAAGTGATTCCAATCATACTATTTTTTAAAGATGGTCCTGGTGTAAAAAAGGCACAAGAAATTGGCATTAAGCACTTTTTATTAAAAACAAGCTTCAAGCTATCTAGTCTAACTTATATTAAAGCTTGTTTCGAAATAAGAGGAGTCTTAAAAAAAGTTAAACCCGATGTTGTTCACTTCACTATGCCTTACTCTGTTGTGGCATGTTTTTTACCCTCACTTTTTTTAAATATAAAAACAGTATGGTTTCAACATGGACCCGTTGGAGGTCTGCTCGATAAAATTGCCAGTTTTCTGTACGTGGATTATATTTTCTTTAACTCAAAAGATACCTTTTTAAGACATTTCAATCATTGCAGAGATATATTTCATACAAATAATAAAATCATAAATCTAGGTATTAAAACGCAAACACAAATCAATACCCTAGAGGTTGAAAAGTACTTTCCAAGTAATCAATTCACAATTTTAAGTGCTGGTAGAATCTGTCGCTGGAAGGGACAACATATTTTAATCAAAGCGATCTCTGAACTTAAAAAACACAATCAAATAGATACAATGAATATTAAAAGCCTAATTGCAGGAGTACCCAATTCTCATGATGATCATCTGTACTTTAATGAACTAAAAGAGCTTGTTAGGAGCCTACAGCTAGAAAATCATGTTGAGTTTATCGGACACCAAAAAAACATTCATCAATTTTACTACAGGTCCGATATCTTGGTACACACATCGACCACTCCTGAGCCATTTGGACTCGTTGTTGCTGAAGCAATGTCAGCTGGACTCTTAGTCATTGGTGCTGACCAAGGCGGCCTTCAAGATATATTAATCAATAATGAAACAGGATATAGCTTCAATACAACAGCGAGTGATGCTCATCTAAGACTAGTAAATTTAATTATAGAAAATACAACTAAAGACAATTCTAAGATCCGAAGAAATGCGAAGAACCTCATTCAAAACGACTATTCTATTACACAAATGACAGATGCAATTGAACTGATATATGAAAAAATTTAGTTTTTCTTAATTTGATCAAGGATCAAGATAGAAGAAAGTATTGTGGCGACGACACCAATCAATGATGTGTAATAACTTCTATCTTCTCTAAAAGTAGACCTCTCAGCAAAAATAGTATCACGAGGTCTAAGCTCAGTTAAAAAAGCTTCATTATCGCCCCCCTCACTTAGATCAAAGTAACTACTATTTAGCTTTTCACCATCTTGGTGTGTCAAACGGATGCTGTCCTCATCAGCCTGGGCAGTTAGACCACCAGCCATAGATAAACCATCGATAAGAGTTGCTCCAATTGGAATGAAGTGAAGACCAGGCTTTTGAACTTCCCCCCAAATATGTACTGGTATAAGCACCTTACCCTTCACAACCGGTGAATAGAAAACTGTACCAGGTGTCTTTATTAAGCCCTCCACTTCTGATGGAAGAGCAAACTCTTTTAGATTAAGAGAAGAAGAATCAGATTTTTTACTTTTTCCGAAAACAGGAGTCGCACTAAATATTAAGCAAATGATCACATTTAAAGAAATGATTTTACGCATAGAAACCTCTTTTATTTGATATACTATCTATGGATATTATTGGAAAGAAGTTTATAGACAACGCATCACGCAAAGGAATGTATTGAGCGCACTTGTTGAAAATACAAAGCTTAAACTACCAAAGGTTTTTTTCTTACTAAAGAAGCATGAGCTACTCAGTCTTGTGCTATACACAATTCATATATTGATCAATCTCACCGGCTCTCCAGTCTTAAAAGTATATTATGTTTTTGAGATGGTATTTTTCATTGTTTTAGCATTTAGATATCAATGGAAAGATCTGTTTATACCAACTTTTGTGTTTTTCTTTATTGAAGGTCAAGGGCGAATCCTTGGAAGCTATCATCCCCTGCATAGAACTATTTTTGACATCTATTTGTTTGTTTTAGTTTTAAGGCATTATGTCAGCAAAAAAAGTATTATGCTCCCGAATCAAATTCCAATTTTCTTTAAGCTGGTTCTTCTCGCTCATTTTGGCTGGTACTTCATACAGTTTTTCAACAGTGATTCACTCGGGCCATTTGCAGTTTTTGTTGCATCGAAAATATATATATTCCCAATACTTATGTTCTTCATGTTTCTTCAAGCTCCGCTATCATTAAAAAAAGAAGATGAAGATGCACGATACTTTGCAATCTTATGGATACTTGCATTCCAGTTGTATCTCGTCTTTTTTCAGCTTGAAAAAGGAGAGAGCTCCCTCCTTTCGATTACACCATATTATTTAAAATCTTTGAAAGATATGGTCTTCACAGGA
>CAXBMT010000020.1:0-21047 GCA_963976925.1 uncultured Bdellovibrionales bacterium | reverse complement strand
GGTTGGCAAAAAAGATGAAGTCATTTCAAGTGGAAAAATAAAAATGAAAAACCAACCATCATCTGACTGGCAATCTAAACTTGAAACAATACTAAATAGAGGACTGTCTAAATCTACCAAACTCGAAGTTAACCATGAAAAAAGCCTTGTTCTCGTAAATGGCCATGATGCAAAAAATGCGGAGCAAGTTATCGTTATATTCAATGGACCAGATGGAAGAAATAGCTATAGGGCCATGGTCGATTCTCAAAATGGAAAGGTCCTAAAAACTTGGGATCATACCATTCACGAAAATATTAGAAAGCCTGCAAGCTTAAGTGCTTTTCCCCTACAAGTTAATTCTGATAACTAGAAAAAATTCTTATACTGCTCAAGACAATCCGGATTTGCAACCGCTTCAATATTTGTAAGTGGTTTTTCAGCTAAAATTCTCGTAATAGCAAGCTCCATTTTCTTACCTGATCTCGTATAGGGAATATCACTAACGGCAAAAATATGAGCTGGAACATGTCTTGGAGTTGTTTCTTTTTTAATAAGAGATTTGATTTCATCAATACGAGCATTTGTTAATTCTTCTTTCTCTTTAAGCTTAACAAATAAAACGACTTCTACATCTCCATCTTCTTGCCTACCGACGCAAAGGGCGTCTTCTATCCAATCAAGACTTTCTGTTTGACGATAGATCTCGGCAGTACCAATTCTCACACCACCTGGATTCAAGGTAGCGTCACTTCTACCATGAACAACGATTCCACCAGACTCTGTAATATGGATAAAGTCACCATGGTGCCAAACACCTGCAAAGTGATTGAAGTAGGCATCATTAATTTTTTGATTATCATGGTCGCCTAAAAATCCAATTGGACGTGAAGGGAAACTTTCAAGGCAGACGAGCTCTCCTTCTTGATTAGAACCTAAGACTTTTCCATCTTCACTATAACTAACGACATTCATACCAAGTCCAGCGGCCTGAATTTCCCCTCTTCTAACAGGCATAAGTGGGTTACCAAGCATAAAGCATCCAATAATATCAGTGCCTCCTGAAATACTAGCTAGGTGCAGATCAGGCTTAAAAAACTTATAAACAAAATTAAATTGCTCTGGCATCAAAGGAGCACCGGTTGAAAGAACTGTTTCAAGCGTCGTAAACTCTGATTTAGCTTTTACTCCTCTATCTTCCAATGCTTTTAAAAACTTTGGCGAAGTTCCAAAGATATGTACTTTTTGAGTAGCGACTTTATCAACAAATTCTTCAAGTGAAGGATAACCAGGAGATCCTTCATAAAGTGTCACTTCACTTCCAAGAGCTAAAGAAGAAACCAGCCAGTTCCACATCATCCAACCGCAGGTTGTAAAAAACATGATGTTCTTCTTACATGTTAAATCACAATGAAGACCTAGTTCTTTAAGGTGTTGAAGAAGAGTTCCGCCAACAGAGTGGACAATACACTTAGGTTTTCCGGTTGTACCAGATGAATACATGATATAAAGCGGAGCTGAAAAAGGTACTTTTAAAAAAGTTAAACTATGGGCATCTTCAACATCTTGAATCGAAGTCCAAGATACAGTTTTATCAATTTCTGACTCATCACTACCCTCATTAAACATATCTACGAGAATGATTTTTTCGACACTCTCAAGTCTTAGCGCTAGCTCTTTTATTTTTTCAGTAAGATCGATTCTTTTTCCATTATAACTATATGATGTAGCAGCAACTAAAACTCTAGGCTTGGATTGACTAAAGCGATCGACAACACCTTCAACTCCAAAGTCACACGAAGTCGAAGTAAAAACACCTCCAAAGGAAGTACAAGCAAGCATCGATACAATAGTCTCAGGAATATTTGGCATCCAAGCACCAAGAACTTCGCCTTCTTTAAAATTTAAATCTTTCAAGAATGAAGCTAACTTCTTTGTCGCCCCTTCTAAACTTCGATATGAGATTCGACGATTTTCATTCGTTTCATGGAGAGCGTTCAAGGCAATACTATCGGCATGATCACCACTGGCATGACGTAAAAGATTCTCAGCAAAATTCAAACGTAAATTGGGGTACCAAGAATAAGTTTTAAAAGTTAGGTCTTTAAACGCAGGCTCTACGCTACCCTCTTTAATAACGTCGAAATAGTTAATAACCTTGGTCCAAAACTCAGCCGGATGCTTAACACTCCATTGATGCAAGTCCTGGTAGTTTTTTACAGGAAGGTCCCGCATAAAATCATAAATTTGTGATTTTTCTATTCGACTAGGACTTGGTGACCAAAGGATATCATTCACAATCAACCTCTAACTATAAGTAACTTTTTAAGGACTCTTTGCTTTTGGCATCAACTTCAGAGTGCAGACTTCCACCATGCGAATCCATAGTAACGACGACAGGAAACTCTTCTACTGAAAGTTCCCAAATGGCTTCTGGTGAGCCTAGATCAAGCCAGTGAACACTATCAACCGATTTAATTTTTTCAGCTAGAACTTGAGCCGCGCCACCGATAGCATGGAAGTAAACACAGCCATACTTTTCACAACCTTCAAGAGTTTTTGCCCCCATTCCACCTTTGCCGATGACACCAACAATACCGTAATCGCGCATGACTTCCCACTGATAGGGTTCTTCACGAATAGATGTTGTAGGCCCGGCTGCTTTGACTTCATACTTTTTAGTCTTCTTGTCTTGCAGTACGACAGGTCCACAGTGATAGATAATTTGATTTTTAAAATCTACTGGAGGCTTTGTGCCTTCATGCAAGCGCTTATGAACAGCGTCTCTACCAGTGAAAAGCTTTCCACTGATTAAGACCATATCTCCAACTCTTAACTCTCTAATTTGCTCTTGGGTAAAAGGATATTGTAAGCGTTTCATATTTATTCCTTAGTAAAGCCATTTTTGTATTGATTGGTCACTTTTCAATTGAATGCCCTGGCGTCTATAGGCCCAACACATATAAGAAATTGAAACAAAGAAAGAAGCCGGCAACCTATTAAGGGCACCAATCTTACAACCAAGAAGTGTTGTCTTTCCACCAAATCCCATTGGACCGATACCCAATTTATTTGAAGTTTCGACAATATCTTTTTCAAGATCGGCCAGAGCTTTGTCACTATTAGTATCGTCAAGGTTTCTTAAAAGTTGCTCTTTAGAATAGACGTAACCAGCACCACGATCACCACCAATTGTGATCCCTAGAACACCAGGTCCACAGCCTCTTCCTTGTGCTTTTTGAACAGCATCAAGAATAACTTTTCTAACTCCGTCTAGATCTCGACCAGCGCCTAGCTCATTATTCGGAAGTGAATACTGGGCACCAACATTTTCACAACCTCCGCCTTTAAGCATCAGTCTAATTTCGATTGAGCTCTTCTTATGTTGATGAAAGTGAAGATCAGGATGACCTGGTCCAATATTGGTTCCTGGATTTTCTCCTGTTAATGAGTCTACTGAGTTTTGACGAAGATAACCTTTCTTAGTTGCAGCTAAAATTGCTTTATGAACTATTCGTGTAAACTTGATTTGGTCTAGACCTGCTGGGTGTTCAATATAAAAAAGAACTGTTCCAGTATCTTGGCAGATAGGCTGAGATTTTTTCTTGGCAAGCTCAATATTGGCTTTGATAATATTCATCGCATATTCAGCTGTGGTATTTTTTTCTTCAGCAGCAAGTGCTTTTAGAATGACTCTTTGGATATCATCAGGAATTTCGGCAGACGTAACCCTGATCAACTCAAGTAGAGAATTAAATAGATGGACTTCATTATCAAGTCCTGGCAGTGCTACAACTTTTGGACTATTCTTTTTAGTGACTTTTTTTGAAGTCTTTTTCTTAGTTGTTTTCTTAGTAGTTTTCTTGGCTGTTTTCTTGGCTGCTTTTTTAGCTGATTTCTTAGCTGTTTTCTTCGCCGCTTTTTTTACAGTTTTCTTGGCTTTCTTTTTAGTTGCTTTTTTATTGAGCTTCTTTGTAGGTCTATGACGTAATCCCACTGAGGCCTCCTAGGTTAAAAACGAAAATTATATGGCATATTACCAAGCTGTGTCTGTCCATGCTACTTTCAACGAATGATTTCTCTTTCTGGTTTAAATCCACAGCAACGCTTAGCAGCGGAAACAATCGAAGGCCCAGTTCTCATACTGGCAGGCGCTGGCTCGGGTAAAACGAGAACGCTTACCTACCGCATTGCACATATGGTTGATAACCTGGAAATACCTGCTTCTCAGATACTTGGAGTTAGCTTTACCAACAAGGCAGCTAAAGAAATGCGCGAGAGAGTCCACGCGCTGCTAGGTAGAAGAAGAAGCAAAGGCATCACACTTTCTACTTTTCATTCACTAGGCGTCAAAATACTAAAGAGCGAGATAACAAAGCTTGGTTATCATAGGAACTTCTCCATTTATGACACAACCGATCAGATGTCGATCATCAGAGAAGGCCTTAAACTTTATAAAGCCGATAAAAACTTTGATAAAAAAGTCGTTCTCTCTAAGATTGGTTTTTTAAAAAATAGAGGCATCTCAGCCGAAGAATTCGCCAAGACTCGCCACTTTAATGAAGAAGATCCTTACGATATTGCCACAGAGACAGTTTATCACTTTTATGAAGATAAATTAAAATTTTATAATGCGATTGATTTCGACGATATTTTATTTTTAGTCGTAAGACTTTTTAAAGAACATCCCGAAGTTGCAAGAGCTTGGAGCGAGAAGTTTCAGTACATCATGATTGATGAATATCAAGATACAAACTCACTTCAATTCCAACTAACTCTGGGACTAACTTTATCGCATAATAACCTTTGTGTTGTCGGTGATGATGATCAGTCTATTTACGCTTTTAGGGGTGCTGATGTCAGCAATATCCTAGGTTTTGAAAATAACTTCCCTGGTGCAAAACTTATTAAGCTAGAAGAAAATTATCGGTCGGTCATTCCTGTTTTAAACTTGGCCAATAATGTTATTAAAGTTAATAAAAACAGACGTGAAAAAACTCTTTGGAGTAAAAAAGAAAGTGCCCAATTACCGGAGCTATGGCTCACAGGCGATACAGACCATGAAGCACAAGTGATTGTTGAAGAAATTCTTAAACATCAATCAAGTGGTGGTCACTTAGGTGATATAGCTGTTCTCTATCGTAGTAACACTCAAGTTCCTCCAATTGAGGACGAGCTTAGAATGTCACAGATCCCCTATGCAATTATTGGCGGACAAAAGCTTTATGAGAAAAAAGAGATCAAGGATCTTGTCGCCTATTTGTCTGTTATTCATAATCCATCAGACCAAATGTCGATGCGACGAGTTTTAAACGTCCCTCCAAGAGGGATTGGAACTGCCACACTCAATAAGTTTCTGGATAAATCTCTTGAAGAAAGATTAGATCTATTTGAAACCATGAGAGTTCATACCAACCTTGCTCCCAATCGTATGCAAAGTATTGATGAGTTCGTAAAACTCATTGATTGGGCCCGTGAGAACTTTGCCTCTCACCCATTACCTCAGGCCATCAGCCTTCTTGTCGAAAGATTAGATTTTTTCAACTTCATCGATAAGTCTTATGACAACGTTAAACAGGCAGAAAGAAGAAGAAATGATGTTATGTATTTCATCGACTCTGCCGAGCGTTTTTTAAAGTTTCGTGGAAAAAATGCTAGTCTTGAAGATTTTGTTGAAAGAATTCTTCTGCAAGACTCACAAGATAAGCGAGATGATGAAGACGATGAAGATGACGACGTTAGAAAGAACGAAGTCACTTTAATGACCCTTCATTCTTCAAAAGGACTTGAGTTTAAACAAGTTTATTTGGTTGGTATGGAGGAAGAAACTCTTCCACATAAAAGGACGGTTAAGGAAGGCGATGATATCGGAGAGGAAAGAAGACTCTGCTATGTCGGAATTACAAGAGCGCAAGATCGATTGATCATGACTTATTGTAAGGAGAGACAACTCTTTGGAAAAAAGACTCCAAGATATCCATCGCGTTTTGTGAATGATCTCATGGATAAAGATTTGTTTATTCATAAAGACGTCACATCATTTGGGCATCTTACTGTGGAAGAAGCCGATGCCTATAAAAAAGGCTTTTTTGCGAATCTAAGAGACTCATTAGATGAATAAAATCAATCAGTTAAAGCTGCACCATTTCCGACTAAAGTAATCAACCTTAGAGCCGATAAGAATGCATGAGAATAGAAAAAATGGGCGAATATGCCAAATTCAATCTTAGAATGATTAACAATCAAGGCTCTCAAGCTGAGCAAACTAAGCGCCTAGTGGAGAAGATGAAAAAGCTACAAGAGCAATCTTCGGCAAAACTAAGTGAGCCTAGCGAGCATATGCAAAAGTTTAATAATTCTCTAAGAAAATTAGATGTTATTTAGCTTTTCGAGCTTCATTCCAACCTAATTCGATCGTCCACTGTGAAAAGAACGGGATGATGGAAACTAATTGATCCCAAAAATCACTTTCGATACTTAATTTAACACTTTCTAATTTTATACATTCTGGTGCTTTCGCTTCTAAAAGTAGCTCATCCAATGACACTTCTTTTTTACCGATGCCAAATTCTCGAAGTAGAAACTTCTTTTCACCTTGAATTTTTTCATTCTTCTTTTTTAATTTAACTAAACCTGTACATTGTCCTGGTTTAATTTTTAATCCACTAGCACAAGATGAGAGAAAGAATATCAGCAGAAAAAACTTCATCTTCTAATCCTCAATAATCTGGGGTTTTTGAACAAAAGCTTCAGCCTGCCATTTAATAGGCCAGTACATTCCAAAACTTAAAAGTCTTGGCCACCAAACATCCCATCCTGATATTTCGGAAACTGATAGTTTAGAGACACTAGTAGCTCCTTCTTTAGCAAAAGCTTGTTCGATAGAAACTGGTATTGGTGACTCGACGGTTCCCCATAGATATAGAGGAACAGTTCCTTCAACTTTTACAAAACTATCGTGTCCAGACTTTGGGCCCCAGTAAATGGGAATGCTCCTCTCCGTCTGAGCAGCAAACTCTAACCTTGAACAACTTGTAAAAATGAAAAGAAGTAAGACGACTTTCATAAGCCCTTAAATTCTGCTTTTCGTTTTTCCAAAAGTGCATTGACAGCTTCTTTATGATCTTGAGTTCTTTGAGTGACAGATTGGAAAGAGGCTAATAGATCAAGTGCCTGAGAAAGCTCAGCTTTTTGCGACATTCTTAGAGCTTTTTTTGTCATTGATATAGCAATAGGGGCCATAGCAAGACACTCGTTAGCAAGCTTATTCACAACTTCAATCTCTTCGCCTTGGGAAGCCAATCTATTAATCATACCCCAAGATAAAGCCTCAGTAGCACTAACCTTTCGGCCGGTAAGAAACATCTCCATAGCACGAGGCCATCCAATAACTCTTGGAAGAAAGTACGTTCCACCATCGCCAGGGACAAGCCCCAGCTTAGCAAAAGTTTCAGAGAAAAAAGCGTTAGAGCTTGCAACCCTTAAGTCTGCCATGCAAGCAAAATCACAACCAGCGCCAACAGCTGCACCGTTAACATAAGCAATAACAGGCTTTGATAAACTTTCCATCATTAAAGGAATTCGTTGAATACCATTCTGGTAGCGATTTCTAAGTTCATTGGAACTGCCAGCAAACATGCCTGACTCATCTCTCATGGCCTTAATATCGCCACCGGCACAAAAGTGTTTTCCTGCTCCAGAAATAATAAAAACACGAACTCTATTATCTTTATCAGCCTGAGGTAAGGCGGTGACTAGCGATTCAATCATATCGTCACTAAAAGCATTACTAGCTTCAGGGCGATTTAAAGTAACCCATAAGCGACCATCATCCTCGAGCTTTAGTAGAATATCTTTCCATTCTTTTTTTACCCAATCATTCATGATCTCTCCGCCATTAAGGCTTGATAAGCCTTGGAAGCACTCTTTCTACCAAGCTTTTCTAGAATATATGTTGACGCGTCAACCACTTTATTAAGATCAATTCCGGTATCAACTTGCATCAAGTGAAACATTTGAACGACATCTTCACTCGCTACATTACCACTTGCCCCTTTGGCGTATGGACAACCGCCAAGGCCTCCTGCAGATGAGTCAAAAGTCCTAGCACCCTCTTCATAGGCTGCCATTATATTGGCCAAAGCAATTCCGCGTGTATCATGAAAGTGCCATGCGATTTTATTCATATCAAATTTAGATTTAAGTGAATTATAGATCTCTTTAACTTGCAGAGGATGACCAATACCAATGGTATCTCCGAGTGAAACTTCGTAGCAGCCTAGTTGAAATAGCTTTGATAAAACTCTCTCTAATGTGGCTAAACTAGTTTTGCCTTCATAAGGACAGCCAAAAACTGTAGAGATATACCCACGAACTTTCATATTGTTTGATTGAGCCTTTTTGCAGACTGCCTCAATACGCTCTAGGCTTTCATCAATAGTTGCATTAATATTCTTTTTGTTAAACTCTTCACTGGTTGCAGTGAAAACTGCAATTTCTTTGACTCCCAGTTCATGAACAATCTCTAGTCCTTTGAGATTTGGTACAAGGCATGGCAGCTTATCTAAGGGCTGATTATTTTTAATCAAAGATTGCATCAAGAGCTTCGCATCACTCATTTGAGGAATCTTTTCCGAACGAACGAAGCTAGTTGCTTCAATAGTTGAAAAACCAGCAGCAACTAACATTTCAATAAATTTTAATTTGTCTGAAGTTTCAAGAATAGTTTTTTCGTTTTGCAAACCATCCCTTGGACCAACCTCTACAATTCGAACACTCACTTCTTCTCCTCAAGCTCCACTAAAACAAGACCACCATCAACTTGCTGCCCTTCAGAAACATTGATTTTAGCAATAATACCATCGTGAGAAGCTTTAATCGTATGCTCCATCTTCATGGCTTCCATCACAAGAATAGAGTCACCTTGTGAGATTTGATCTCCTGCCTTTTTATGAAGCTTTAAAATTTTACCTGGCATTGGAGAAACCATCGCTCCAAAGAGAGCAGCCCCCTTAGCAGCACTTAGACTTGCGTCTTCGACAGAGAAAGACTGACTACCAATAGACACATAGGATTTATTGCCATACTTGTGACTGAAGACTTGGTGGCGATTAGTCGTTGAATCATTGAATTTTGATAAAATTGAATCAAAGCTCCCGCTTTGAAAATTGTAGTCTTTACCGTCAAGATTAAAAATCACATTACCGTCATGTTGTTTAATAAGATCAACTTCAACTTCAGTATTATTAATTAGAAATTTTTTAATCATAACCTAAACCCTGTTAAACGCTCCCAAGCAAGAGATGATTTGACTTGTTTGTTCACATTTTGAGATTCACATAATAAATGACCAGCAATCGCTAATGCTGTTTCGTTTGTACTTAAATCTTTTGGTGATAAGTCAGCTTTATATGTTTGTACGAAGTGAGTAAAAGTCTCACCTTCAATAAATTTCGAGTGTTTTAGAATTCGTGCAAGATAGTCACGGTTAGTAGTTAGACCCAAAAATGGAATTTCATTCAGGGCTGATAAAGCCGCACTAATAGCTTGCGATCGGTCACTTCCGTAGACAACTAGCTTTGCAAGCATAGGATCAAAACTAATAGTGACGGAATTTCCATCTTGATAACCCGTATCTAGTCTTGCCTGCGTTTTACCTACTTTAAAGATCTTACCGATAGAAGGCAAAAAGTTATTATCAGGATCTTCTGCATAAATTCTAAGCTCAATAGCATGCCCTCGTTGGACGAGATCACTTTGTTTATAAGAAAGCTTAGCACCTGAAGCAACTTCAAGTTGAAGTTTGACTAAATCAAGACCTGTTACAAGTTCTGTAACAGGGTGTTCAACCTGTAAACGAGTATTCATTTCAAGAAAATAGAATGCGCCGGGGATATCTCCATCGAGAATAAACTCTATAGTTCCCGCCCCTTCGTAATTAATAGCTTGGGTGATTTTTGTCGCCACATCACACATAGACTTTCTAAGACTTTCATCAAGTGCCGGTGAAGGAGACTCCTCTACGATCTTTTGATGGCGACGCTGGATTGAACATTCTCTTTCAAATAAGTGAGTATGATTGCCATGTTGATCACTCATCACCTGAATCTCAATATGACGAGGATTTTTAATATACTTTTCAATCAAAACTCGATCATCGCCAAATGCGTTGATTGCCTCTCGTTTTGCTGAATCGAGTGCTTCATCAAAATCTTTTTCAACCTCAACTATTCTCATTCCTTTACCGCCACCACCAGCAGAAGCTTTAACAAGAACCGGATAACCAATCTTTGCGGCCTCTTTCTTCAATAGAGCATGATCTTGACTATCACCGTGGTAACCTGGAATGAGAGGGATTCCAACTTCTTCCATTTTTCTTTTAGAGCCAGTCTTATCTCCCATCAAAATCATTGATTCAGGAGAAGGCCCTATAAACTTAATCTTGGCATCAGTTACTTTTGTACAAAACGTTGCATTTTCAGATAAAAATCCATAACCAGGATGAATACCGTCAACTCCGAGATCTTTGCATATCTTGATAATAAGCTCTTGATTAAGATAGGTATCTTTTAGAGCTCCAGAACCGAGACAAACAAATTGGTCACCCGCTTTTGCATGAGGAAGATCAACCTCTTCTTCTGTGTATAAAGTAACACAGGGAATCCCGAGCTCTCGACAAGTCTTAACGACTCTTAGTGCAATTTCACCGCGATTCGCGATAAGGATTTTTTTAAATTTAATATTCATTATTTTATCCACTCTGGTTTACGCTTTTCTAAAAGTGCTCCCATGCCTTCTTGACCTTCACTGCTTGCTCTTAAGCGTGCGATCGTCTCACAGGTGTAATCAATTTGCTCACGTCGACTTGCTGATCTGGAGTCAACACCTTTTATAAGAAGCTTTGCTTCTCTGGCGGCTTTTGGCCCTGCTTTTAAAAAGTCTTTAATAATTTTATTCAGTTCACTTTCAAGTTCTGCTTGATCACAAATTTGATGAACAAGACCCATCTGCATGGCTTGTGCAGCACTAAATCTTCGTCCCGACATAAAAGTCGCTCTTGAATTTGATAGGCCTATCTTAGCCATCACAAAAGGTGAAATCACGGCGGGGACTAGACCAAGCCTGGCTTCGGTAAAGCCGTAGATAGTGTTCGATTCACTTAATACGTAGTCACAAACAGAAACTAGGCCTGAACCTCCGCCTAAAGCCGCGCCTTGAACAACTCCTACAACTGGAGCTGGACAATCATCAATAGCACAAAAGAGATCCGCTAGTTTATTCGCATCAGCAATGTTTTCGTCTTTAGAGTATTCGATCATACTCTTCATCCAATTGAGATCCGCACCGGCACAAAACGACTTACCCTCACCTTTTAGAATCACAACTTTTATTTCAGGTGCGATGTTCTTAAAGGTATGTGTTAACTCTAAAATCAGCTCATCGTTAAAGGCATTATGAATCTCTGGACGATTAAGAGTAATCGTTTGGACTCCTGCATCTATTTTCACTTGATGAAGTTTCATAACGATCTCCTACATTCTAAAGACACCAAAGCGTGTCTCTTCAATTTCACTGTTTAGAGCCGTCTCTAGAGCAAGTCCTAAAACATCTCTTGTTTTAGCCGGATCAATCACTCCGTCATCCCATAAACGTGCACTAGAGTAATACGCTGAACCTTCAGTTTCGTATTTATCTAGAATTGGTTTTTGAAAAGCCTTCACTTCGCTTTCAGACATATTGGCACCTGCATCTTGCTTAACAGTTGTTAAGACTCCTGCAGCTTGCTCTCCGCCCATGACGGAAATCCTAGCGTTAGGCCACATCCATAAAAATCTTGGCGAGTAAGCTCGACCACACATACCGTAGTTTCCTGCTCCAAAAGATCCACCAACAACGACAGTAAACTTGGGAACATTGACAGTCGAAACTGCTGTCACCATCTTAGCGCCGTGCTTAGCGATCCCTTCTGACTCGTATTTTTGTCCCACCATAAAGCCAGTGATATTTTGCAAAAAGACCAGAGGGATTTTCCTTTGACCACAAAGTTCAATAAAGTGAGCACCTTTTTGTGCTGACTCAGAAAATAAAATCCCGTTATTTCCGACGATACCTACTTGATGACCGTGAATTTTAGCGAACCCACAAACCAAAGTATTTCCATAATTAGCTTTAAACTCATGAAAGCGACTTCCATCAACTAAGCGAGCGATTATCTCACGTATGTCATATGGTTTTCGAGTGTCCTTACTAACAATCCCGTAAACGTCTTCCATTGGATAAAGTGGCTCTTCATAACTATCAATTTCTTTTTGTCCAAGCTTTGTTCCAGCTGACTTATAGTTTAGGTTTGCGACAATTTGCCTTGTTAAACCAAGAGCATGCTCTTCATTTTCAGCAAAGTGATCGGCCACCCCAGACTCAGAGGTATGCACTCTTGCACCACCTAAATCTTCTGCACTTACTTCTTCACCTGTTGCAGCCTTAACTAGAGGAGGACCGCCTAGAAAGATGGTTCCATTTTCTTTTACGATAATTGTTTCGTCTGACATGGCAGGAACATAAGCCCCACCTGCAGTACAGGAACCAAGAGCAACGGCTATTTGTGGAAAAAAGCTCCGCCTGAATCGACTAGGTATATACAAGGAAGTTTGTTTTCCATCGCAATTTCTTGCGCTCTAATATGTTTTTTTACTGTGAGAGGAAAGTATGTTCCACCTTTAACGGTGGCATCGTTGGCGACAAAAAGACATTCGACTCCATGAACTCGACCTACGCCTGTAATAACGCCAGCGCTCGGTACATCGATTTTGCCATAGACTCCATCAGCGGCCAATGAACTTAGCTCTAAAAACGGAGAGCCTGGATCAAGAATAGCGTTGATTCTGTCTCTTGGAAGAAGCTTGCCTCTTGATTCGTGCTTTTTAACTGAAGCCTTACCACCGCCAAGATGAACTCTTTCAAGGCGCTTTTTTAAGTCGTCTTTAAGCTCAAGGTGATAAGATTTGTTCGCTTTAAAATCAGCTGAATGAGCGTCAACACTGCTCGTCAAAACATCCATAAAAAACCTAGGTTTTAGAGTCTAATTGGATGAAATTATGCTGGTTTTAGGGACAGTGTGACAAGACGGCGGGCGATATACCCACCGTTAATTCTTGATTCATTAATCGGCGTTTTGGGACTCATCGAGAGTTTGTTCAACAAAGTCCCAGCTGTAGTTTAGAGCATCAATATCTTTTCTACCGGCAGACTCAATGACAGGTGTCACAGATGCTGGAGCGCGATCAACGACCTCTTCTTCTACTACTTCAGTTTCCTCAGTCGCAACGGCCTGCGTTGTTGCTAAGTCAATTGGCTGAACTTTTACTTCATCACCGTCAAGATAAACAATTACATCTCTACCATCTTGCTCTTGCACAATGTACTCAGTAATAGCTTTACCATCAATAGTGTATGCCGGAAGTGACGAGTCACGTCCTCTAAAGACTGATTGCACTTCAGAGATTGCGGCACGAACTAGATCAGCGCTCTCTGTAAGAGACCTTCCACCTAGATCCAACTGAGGCTTGGCAATACTTAAATCATCTACTGAAAGAGTAATTCCACTATAAGGAATTGGACCGTAATTTGTAGCATCGAAGCTCGAGCTTCCAGTAGAACTAGAATTAACTGAAGGAGCATTAAAGCTACTTGAGTTCACATTTGAAACTCCGCCACTTGAGCTACTTCCACTTACTCTAGAACTTATATTATTACTACTATCTGAATTACTATCAAAATTTCTGTTAGTATTGTCATTAACGAGCCTATCACTTGAGTTAGACGGGTTAACAAAACTTTGAGCAATACGCTCTCTTTCAGCTAGAGCTTCACGCTCTTGCATCGCCTGAGCTCTTTGATCTTCAATTCTTTGTTTAGTTCTATTAAATGCATCTGCGACACTAACAGTATTTCCATCACCATCTTCAATAGTAGAAATATTCATGTCATCTAAACGTTCTTTAAGCTCAGTATTACGTTTTTCTAAATCAGCAAGCTGCCTAAGTAATGCATCGTTGGCCCTAAGTGCTCTTTGAGTAGAATCTAATGCCTCTTGTGCATTTGCAGCATCAATCTCTTCAACTGTTTGAACTGCACTAGTCACAGAACTATTACGATTTGAATAATCAGTTATGAAAGATGATGTTGTTGCCTGTAGGTTTCTTTCGTCCATTGAATTGTAAAAATCAGCAGCAGCGGAAGAAACCTGTCTTGGATTGTTAGCTAACTCTTGTCTCGTATTCTCTCTGATCTCATCCATACCTGAACCACTTCCCAGACCGGCAATAGATCCATTTGAAGCGGAGTTTTCGGAGCTACTGTTTGAATCAAATCCACCTGAGTCAAATCTTGATAGATTTCTTCTCATTGTGCCTGCATCAGTATTCGTTTCAAGTGCATTGCTTCGATTTTGATCATTAGTACTAATAACATTGGCTTTATCTAGATCATACGGAAGTGCTCTGTATTCATCATATAGAAGTCTAGATTCAGAGCCTTGCCCACTTTCAGAAAAGGGACTGCAGTTATCAAATTGTGATAATACTTGTTCATGATCAGGTCCAAGAAACAAGCTATTTCGATAACCTCTATCGCTAAAATCACCTGCTATCCATGATCCCTCTCCATTTTCTTCATCAGCTAATCGATTAAATGCTACTGCATCATGTGTTCTTAAGCCTCCATGATCATAATGAATAGAGCACATTAAAGACTGCATTTGTACGGATTGAGATCTGTCTTGGAATTGAACCTTATTGATTAGATCCAACCAATTATCAACGTTAAGATCACTACCGATAATACCTTGATCTACTAGATGTGGTTTCCTTTGAGCTAAGGATCTAGCTTCACTAATATCGAATAATGATCCCGGAGTTAACATTTTACATGAAGTAGAAAAGTCTCCAGTTGTTTCTGCGCATTTATTAACAGTTTTACCCTGGTAATGACCCAAAAGAATATCAACTTGCTCATCGCTCAGTTCAGCTCCTGATGTCACCTGTGCAAAAGTTGGAAGACCTACTACTGTTGAGGGGTAGCCACCTAGACCTTTTCTTTCAGGATCATCTTCAGGCATGTCTTTAATATAATTCAAGATACCAAGCAGAGCTTTTCTTTTCTTGTTTGGATCTTGTGCTATAGCCGTTAGGTCTGAGGTAGAAAAAGTACTCTCTAAAGAGGCATCAACTTTTTCTTGAATGAGGTTGGAAAATGAATCCTCAAGTGTAGATTGGTTAATAAATTCCTCGTATTCTGCACGAAGATTATCTCTTTTTTCTTTTTCTTGAGGATTGGCAGCAAAAAAAGCATCAATATCAGCCTGAGTAACATTTCCCTCAGCCGCTGCCGGTGCCTCAAGCGCTCTTGTACGTGCTAGTAACTCATCCATTCTTTGCTGTCTTTGGATTCGTCTCTGACGATCTTGCTCTCTTACTTGCGGGTGAGTTGAATCGTCACCTCTGTGATTAGAGGTCACAGCGCCAACAACAGATGCCGGTATTGAGCAACTGTTCAAAAAGATTGAGGTGAACGAACTTGAATTACATTGCGCAGCCGAAGATTCAACTTGATTAACAAGATAAGCTAGCGACTGTGATGAACACTCTCTAAGATTAGTTTGAGAAGCATCAAAAGAATACTTATCAAATCGCTGCTTCATACTTTCTGCATTACAAACTGCACCTTCAAGTCCTGCGACTTTAAGAAGTTCACTTACAACTGTGCTATGTGCATACTTTTCGACAGCCTTTGTAAACTTAGACACAACCCCATTTGAAACAATATTTTCACATATATTACGACTATCTTCTCTCGAAAATGACTTAGTATATAAACTAGAAGGTAGATCGCCAGTCAAAACATTTGGATTAGACTTGCCACTGACACAGGCACAAAAACGTCCCACGTTAGAATTGTTTCTTACGGTTGGGGGTACACATGCCAAGTCATCCTGTAAACTAGGTGGTGGCGAAAAACCAGCAATCGATCTGGAAAGATTGGATATTCCACTTCTTTGTAACGGATTTAATGGAAGCGAATCATTAAATGATATTGGACAATTATTGCCTGAAAACACTCCCAGGTCTCTATTCTCACCCGTCGGATTAAATACAGGATCGTCAGTAATTAGGCTGTTATCTAGAGCAAACTCTACGTAATCTTCGCCATCCTCTTCTAAACTTCTATAATGTTTAGTGTTATTATATAAAGGCGTTCTAGCAACTATTCCAGGATTTCTATTATAGTTAAATGCACTTGGCACAGGGGTAGGCTCTGTAGCGCTACTCGTTTGAACGAATAAAGATAAGACTGTTATAAAAACAGTTAGTAGGTGACCCATTTTTTTTAAATATTTCTTCATCATTGGATATCCCGCCTTACTCATTTTATCGGTCAAAACCTTAACCAACTTAAACCTTCAACTAAGATAAATATCTCATAGTGTTGAAAAATCATTCACTATTTATTGATAGTCGGCTGTAAATAGCTGTAATAAAAGGCTTAACAAGGAAACTGTTTAAAGATTAGTCGCCTTAAGGAGTTGGCAAATTGGAAAGTTAGAAACTTAAACTTGGGTTTCAGCCTGAATTTTCTTGATATGAGCTTCGACAGTATAGCGAGCATAGATCAGAAGCTTTGGATCTAAACCCTCGTATACGATGGGGACTATCTCATCAATAAGAAGACCTTTATTAAGAAGTTCTTTAATTTGCCCTTCTCTATGTCTTCTATGTTGCAACGTTTTTTCTAATTTAAAAGTCCCCCCCACTGCAATACCGTGAGATGGAATCACAAAACGAGGTTTCTTTGAGATAACTTTTTCAAGCGATTGGTAGTACTTGGCCATATCGCCCTCATCCCCACCAACGACCACTGTCCCAACAGTTTGAATGAGATCACTGACTAAAAACCAATTAAATGTTTTTGGCGCCAATGCAATCTGTCCATCATCATGACCTGGAACTTTATAAGCAAGAACATCGACTCCTTGGCTCTTACAAACAACATCCCCTTCATTAACGTAGATAATTTTACAATCTCTAAAGTAATCTTCTCCCCACTTCACAAGAATTCTTTGGTGAGTATCAGCACTCATCAGCATAGGAAGGTTTCTGGCCCTGGCAATATCTGGAGCATACTCATGGTGATCTGGATGGTGATGAGTTAGAAAAACTTTATCAAAACCAACTTTTTCGGCAGTTCGAAGAAATCGCGCTAGCTCCTCATCATCTTTAGGTGATGGATCAACTAAGATCTTCTCATCATCTCCAAGAATAAAGGCATTTGTTCTATTCGCTGGAGGAAAAGTTTTTGAAAGTGGCAGTAACTGTCTGACGCCACAAATAGATTCAATCAGGGCAACTTCTTTTTCGGGGTCATATTTTAAATCAAGTTCAATTTCAATATCAGCGAGATTAGTCGCAAGAGCTTTAATGAGTGTAATCGTAGGTGGCACGGCCATTATTTCAGCTTTTTGATATTTCTTAAGAAGATCAGCTGAGTTTATCCACTCGCCTGTTTCCGCTTCGCCCTCATCTACTTTGAAATCAAACTCTGAATCTAATTCAAAACGGTAAAAATGAGTCTCAAAGCGGTATGGATTAAAAGGTGGGGTGGTCGCCACTCCCAAATAGATTTTCTTATTAATCGGCAAAGAGTCTAGCTTCACTGCCAGCTCTTCATCAACCTCACGAGCAAGTGCTTGATCGATTGTTTCACCCTTATCAACTTTTCCACCAGGAAATGAGGTGTAGCCAGGAAATGCCGTAAGATGATTTTGTCTCTTAATCGCAAAGACTTTTTCTTTACAAGTAAAAACGGCGGTAACGGCCTGTCTCATACAGAGACCTCATATTGTGAAGCCTTTGCGTACCTAACTTCGCGGTAACCTTTAACATTCTCGAGTTTTTGTAACTCTTTTCTTAGGTCTTGATCATCAGTTTTCGCTGGAAGTGCTAAAAGACTATTTTGAATAGTGCTAGCAATTTTTCTTTCCTTTAAATGCCATGAAGGCATAAAGGTTCTAAGAATCCTTAAATGTCTCATCGACTTAAGCATCCAAATTTTTGGACTGAGATCAAATTCAATTTTTCTTCCAAACACTTCAAAACTTGGTCGATTGATAAACTTATATCGAAAGCTCGACCCAAGTTCAGAAAATCTTTTTTGATCAAATGCACGCTTAACTGGTGAAAGCATCAAATGAGCCACATAGACTTCATCTTTAACAAAGAATGTCTTGGCTAATATACGAAGCGCATGAGCCTGATTCTGTTCTGGGAATCTATTTTTTATTTGTCTTGCATATTCTAAGAACTTTTCGAGTTTGTTACCGCGATCAAAAATTAATAAATCATGAACATATTGGGCCAAGAAGTCCTCAGCAATAGTAGGAAATAACTCCCCAAGAGACGCGACTGCTTTGCCCCAAGTTTTAATGATCTTCTTGTCATCTTCCCAAGCTGCAGCACTTTCACTTAAGCTCTGCTTTAAAAGCTGCATCATAGAAAGTTCGATATCATCCTTTATAAGCTTTGCTCTAACTTCAGCTTCACCGAGTGCAATTAAGGCTCTGCCAATCTCGAAAGCTTGCAGATTGGTTTTGCCTTCCCCGCCTTTAACTGAATTTGAAAGAGCAGTTCTAATATCTTCAAGCGAAAAAGGGAAAAGTCCTTGTTGAAAAGCTGCACCTAAAACCATGGCGGATGCATAAACGGACTTACCTAAGATCTTTTGAGATAATTCTTTAAAACTTGCAAGGTTGATTCGTTCACCTAGTTTTTCATGAAGCTCATTTCTAATCGAAGCTTCATCTGTATTAGGCTGATCAACACTATCATTAAGAATCAAAGAAAGTGGAACTTGGTAATGAGAATCTAAGAGGGCGTAACCACTATTTGATAAGATGCTTAGATGAGCTGCTCCATCTAAAAGGTCAGGTGAAACCAGTACGTCGGCTCTCCCCGAAGGTGTCATTGGTGAAGCACTTTTACCTTTAGGAAAAAATGTAAGGTGAGCAGTAACGTTTCCATTTCTTTGGGCAAGGCCTTTTTGATCAACATACTTAAAGTCAATATCACTACGTCCACCCATCGTTTTAGCGGCAGCAGCTAAAACACGAGATATAGTCGTAACTCCTGAACCACCGACACCAGTGACGACAACACGCAATTCTTGCCCTTTAGCGATATCATCAAAATTAATTTTTGCTTGGTTCGGTGCTGGAATATCGAGAACATTCTCTTCAGCTTTCTTGGTGTATTTTGTAGGGTGATAATCATAAACAATGACTTCTTCAAAACTAGGACATGCCTTAATTCTTGTACAATAGCCATCAGCAACACAAACTTGTGGATCAATCGCAATTTTTGAACCGTAAGCATCAAATGTTTGAGTTAATCCCGGACAACCTGTGGCATCAACACAAGCACGACAGTCTTCGCAAGCAAGAGTATTGATATTATAAAAGATCTGTTCCTTTTTAACATCATTCTTAAATAACTCACGATCTCTGGCCCTTTGCTTTCCATGAAAAGTTAGAGCGCATTCTTTGGTTGAGACGATAACCTTAACACCTGAGCGTTTCACAAAATTAAGTAGTAGGTTTTTGTAAAAATAACGATCACTCGGATGAATCTCAAGAGCTTCTTTTACTCCAAGTGCTTTAGCGACTTGAAGCATACTTTGTCTTGGACGCGACTTACCTTCAACAGAGATTCCTGAGGCTGGAGTCATTTGGTGTCCAGTCATGGCGGTATTATCATTATCGAGAAGTATATAAGTAATATCGTGATCAAGCTGAACAGAGTTGGAGATGTCAGTTAATCCGGAGTGGAAAAACGTAGAGTCTCCCATTAAAACCACAGATGGATTCGTGGTAAAAAGATCAACTCCGGCGCCTAAAGCTCCCCCTTGTCCCATAGCAGAAAGATTATGCATCTCTTTAAAGGGCGGAAGAAAACTCAGACTATAACAACCCACATCTCCATGAGTTAAAAGCTTAAGACCTTCTTTATCTAATTCAGCTCGAATATCTTTTAAAATACTAAGTGTTTCACGGTGAGGACAACCGGGACAAAAAGTTGGAAGTCTCTTTGGCAGATTTTGCTCTAAAGTACAGGTGGGAATATGAGTCGCATTTTTTTCAAGCAGCGGTAAGAGTTTTGCTTGAATAATGTCGTAATTAAGACCACCGTGAGCAGGAAAGCCATCGGCTCCATCAAACTTTTTGCCAAAGATTTTTGGTGTTAAGCCATTCGATTGAAGCAGAGAAATAACCTCAGCTTCTAAAAAGCCACGCTTTTCTTCAACAATAATGAGTGTCTCAACTTCTTTAAGCCAAGGTAGCATTTGTTTTTGGTTCAGTGGAAAACCACCGGCTGCTTTATAAAGTGAGACCTCTTCAAGCACACCTGCATCTTCCAGCACATGCTTGACACTTTCATGGACTAACCCTGAAGTTAGAATTCCAACTTTTGATGAAGCTTTACCTGTAACTGAATCGAGATTTAATTCTTCAATGGCCTTAATGACATTAGGCCATCTCTCTAAAAGCATAGTCTGATCAGCAACTAATGAATTTGGTGGAACCATAACGTTTTTTTGAAGATCAAAACTTGCAGGATCAAGAGTTGATTTAACTCCATCAACTTTGGCTTCTTCACCAAGCTCTACCCTGCCACCACCTTCGGCCATAAAGGTCGTTAGTAGCAGACCAGTATAGACACTAGATTTTTTTGATAGCGTTAAAGCTTTTTTCATCCAGTCTTTTAATTCCTGCGGCGTTGCAGGTTCTAAGAAAGGTATATGCAGATGTTTAAATAAATAACGAGAGTCAGCCGGTGTTGAGGTTGAGATCGACCAAGGATCATCGCCAACCGCTATAACCACTCCAGCTTTTGTTTGCTCACCTGTCTGAGGATCAATAAAGTTAGGCCCTGGATTAGCAAAGTTTCCTACTGATAGAGCATCACTTGCAACATGAAGTCCCATCGACTTCATACCCACTAAACAGTCACGCCCAGCTTGCT
>CAXBMT010000019.1:0-21446 GCA_963976925.1 uncultured Bdellovibrionales bacterium | reverse complement strand
AACTCGAAAAGCAATTAAAAGAGATTCCTCGTTTCACTGATTATTGCACCTGGGCGGTTGTTCCTATTAGGGACGGCAACAAAGGGGACACTATTATGGAAGGTTATGAAGAGGAAGATTATAAAATGTTTGGAGACCGGTCTTAATGTCTTCTAACGATAAAACACTTTGTCGTTTGAGATGGAGTTACCCTGTCGTTAACTTCGCCATGCAGTCGACTCGTACATGTTGTCGAACTCCCAGTTATAAAGTTGATGAAGAGAGTTTAAAGACTCTTGGAAAAGATGCGCTTTTTAATTCTCCTTACCTAAAAGAAAGAAGATTCGAATTATTGAATGGCATTAAGCATTCAGATTGTAATTCATGCTGGGCACTTGAAGATTCAGGTATCAAAAGTCCTCGTCTGGGAAAAGAAGACTTTTTTTACTACATCAACGAGTTTGATAAAAGTGAGCCTGAAGTTTTAAGAAAAAAAATTGATAACGCAAGTATCGACTCCGACTTAGTAAAAGCTGACAAGCCGAGACTCCTTGAAATCTCGATGGGTAATACTTGTGATCTCAAATGCTCTTATTGCCATTATCACTATTCAACAGCTTGGGCCAAAGAGATGGTCAAATTCGGTGATATTCCAAAAGAAGAGATCGACAATGAAATGGCCGGAACAAGCGGTGAATTTGATACGCAGTTTTGGAAATGGTTTGAAGAAGATGCAAAAGATGAAGTCGAAATCATTAACTTCATCGGTGGGGAACCACTTATCATTCCAAAGTTTTATGACTTTTTAGAAAAACTCCTAGAGATTTATAAAGATCATGATCCTAACTCAAGAAAGGTTACGATTAGTATCGTAACTAACTTCAATTCGAATGATCAGTTTATTAATAGATTTATTTCGATGCTACCTAAGCTACTTGATAAGTTTGAAGTAGATTTAAACTTATCCATGGAAGCTTTGGCCGAGAGAGCCGAGTATATTCGTTTTGGTCTTAACTGGAATAAGTGGAATGCTAATTTAGATAAGCTCTTATCTCAGGACTATTCTAAGCATCATAATGAGCTACTTCTAAGCTTTCAGGTTGCTATTAACGTATTAAGTATTAGCTCTCTTGAAGAGTTTTTAAAGTTTGCAAAATCTGTTTATGATAAATACGGAATTGCACCAGCTTTAAGGCAGAATATTGTTAGCTTTCCAGACTGGCAGTCACCAACAATCTTAACTGAAGATTATAAGATCTATTTAGATAATGCGATCGATTACTTACGATCTGTTAAAGATGAAATGTCTGTGGTCAAGCATCCTTGGGGACAATGGGACCATTACATTGATTTTCTTGGAACTGTAAAAGAAGGGATTGATACAGCTCAAAATATTACTGAGAGAAGGGTTAAGTTCTTCACTTGGTTTAGAGAGTATGATAAGCGTCGAAATGTTAACTTAGTGGGAACATTCCCAGAGATGAATACATTCCATAGTTCTTGCGAGCTTTTATTTCTAACGACTGAAGGAAACTAGTCGTGACTCTGTGAAATTGATACAACTTTGCAAAAAAGAAGAAAAGGCTTCATTTCGGGGAAAATCTCATGAAATTTGAGCTTTCTTCTTGAAGATAGTTTTTGAATATTTGAGTAAAAATTAGTAAATTCAACTTTCTTTTTTTCGTTATTACTTTTCATACTTATAGAAACTTCTCTTAAAAAAGCTGAGTAACGCTTCCAGGTTCCAAAATCGTCTGTGATGGGAGGCATTTCGTCTTGAACCGACTCTACAAAATCGGCTGCTTGATCAAGGTGCTTGGCATACTGAGCAGGTAAGATCATGGGGGAAAGCCAGCTCGGATATCCTACGACATTCTGTTTTAAAGTTATCGATGAATCAAACTTCTTATGAAGAGAATATGCATACTTTAAAAAATCAGTCATTGAGGTTACTGAAAGCGAATTAATGGCCATTTGAAAGCCAAATTCAAAGTTTTTGCGCTTTACGCTGAGAAGTCTTTCAACATTACTATTGAATCTATCCCATTTTACTCCGTTTCGTATAAATTCAGATTTCTCATTTAAGCTCTCCATACTTGCGTGAACTTCAACAAAGAAATAATCTGATAAGTAATCAAGTTTCTCTTCAAACTTCTTCATATAGGTTTCTGGAGCGTTTAGGTTGGTAACGATCCACATATGGACTTTCTTTTTCTTTTGGCCACTTTCTTCAAGATCTTTATACGCTTCAATAATTCTGTCGATAAATGGGTAAAAACGATCGTTGATTAGTGGCTCACCACCAATGATACCTATGCGATCAAGAGAGTGACGTCCTACTTGATAAAACCACTTCCAAAAAATATCTTCAAGCTCCTTAGAGCTTCCTTTTGCCTTACTTTCATATTCATCTTTATCAAGTTCGCCAAACCTTATTAGTTCTGCGGCCCACTGAGAGCTATAGTCTTGATTACAGTAAACACATTTAAGATCACATAGATTACCTAAAGAAACCTCTAGCATATAGGGATCTTTTGACTCTAATAGGGGAGAGTTTATATCAGCATTTTCAATAAGCTCATTAGCTTTTTCATCAGTTTCAATATCGTATTTTTCTTTAATGAAGTTTCTAAAATCTTCAAGACCTAGTCGTTGGCTTTGAGCCCCAGTGTCTTCAAGCGTCCAGCAGACGTTACAATCAGGGTGCTTGATTCCTTGAAGCATATCCAGGCGTCTTTGCTTCAAGTCGTCGGTGTTTAAGATGACATTAGTTCCAAGATTATCGATGAGATCGTTACTAATATCTTTACCTGGTGTTCTACAGCAAAGACGTATCTGGTTAGTTGTAAAGTTAAGTACTGGATAGTTCCAAAGAAGGCGGCAAGCTGTTTTCTCTGCTTTCATTAGAAATTACCTGAAGAGTTTAGTATCTCATAAAACTCAGGGAAGACATCTTGAAAGTTTTCGGAACGATACTTATCTGCACGTTTTATCTCTTTTACGGCCATATCCCAGGCGCCATCAACTGAAGGCATTCTAATAAAGTCCACAATAGATGAAATAGGCATTTCTAGGTTGAAAGCGCTAGCATCATAAGCTTCAAGTTTTTTTATCGTGGCTTCCTTGGCTTCTTTAGGAAGATTTACAAGCGAAAAATAATGCGGAAAGTGAACAAGGTTAAGAAAGAGCGGGAGGTTAAATTGTTTCGTCCACTCTAAAAACTCAGGCAGATAATAAATATTAAAAATACTTAATGTACTATAGATATTAACTGATCCGTGAGGCTGATCTTTTCCTTGGTTTTCAGCAAACTTGCTTATATTACTTTCAACTCGATGCCATTTAGCAGGATGTCTCTGATATTCAAACCTCTCGCCAATGTCATCAATACTTAAGTTCATATTGAAATAGTGAAAGTCACGAAGACCTACATTTTTAACGAATGGTGAGAAAATCGTTCCATTCGAATTCACTGTAACATGCATGTCATCTTTAGCATGACCGCTTTGTATCGCAAGCTTGAGGATCATTTCGAAGTCAGGGTGAACGAGAGGTTCGCCGCCAAAAAGCTGAAGCTGCTTGATTGTCGGTAACCATTTATTAAACATTTCTTTGTTTTCGTCGTTAAAGATGACTTCTGTCTTCATTTCATAATCTCTTACATAGGAGTCAACGTCCTCTGTATATTCTTTAATCCAAAGAGATGATTGGTAGGGACTACAAATTCTACATTTGAGATTACATAAATTACTTAGCTTAAAATCAAGAATGATAGGCTTATCGTCTTTGATTTCTTCTAAAGAGTTTACAAAACGGTAGTTAAATTCATTAGTTATTTGGCGATAGCTTCTAATTCCTGCATCTTCCTCGTCCCAACATCTTTGACAACTAGCAGGTCTTTTATTTTCTAAAAAATCCTGCTTTAGTTTTTCACGACAAGGTGAATTCCAGGCATCTTTTAAACTATTTGAGGGATATTTTAATAATCTTCCTCGATCGTCTTTAAACTTCTCAATATATTTACAGCAAGGAGCATAGTAGCCAACCGTATCTAGCTCGAGACCCTTCCACGCCATCAAGCAAGCATTCTCTGGAAGTCCATAGCGTTCATTACTCATCGTAAAACCTTCTCTTTTGTACACATAATATCGAGCCCACAATTGCAGAACTCAACATCACAGGTAATAGGTTTGGTTGGCAAGATAAGCTCTTTGTCACTAATATTTCCGACAACACTACCAACCTTGCACCATCCTCTGTAGATAGAGCCATCAAACTCTATGACGAGGTTTTCTACGCCTGCATAGCAGTGCCATCCTTTCCACGAGTTTTCATTGTTAGAAATCAGTTCAGCTGTATCAACTCCACTGACGCTTCCATCTTTAAATGTTTGCTTCATATGGCCGCGATAAATTCTCATATCTTCATGAGATAAGCCTTTAGTGGCAGCATTTGGATTCTTATATAGCTTTTGCTCTTGCAGGATCTTTGATTGTTCTGGTGAATATTCAACTAGGTCGCCGATCATGCCCTCAAGAACAGGTTGAATCGCAATCGATACACCCGAAACTTCATTAGAAATCTTTTTTGCGAAATCGTAGCAAAAATCAAAGTTCTTCGGATCCATCATGATATTAATATGGAGTGTGATCTTATCACATAATAGTTTTACAACTTCCATGAAGTGATCTGGTTTAACAAATTCATTGTGGAACGTTAGGCATATATGATCTAAAAGCGGAAGTCGTTCTTCAAACCACTTAATTGGTCTTGAGCCGTTGGATAAAATACCTACATCACAGCCTTTCGATTTTATATAAGATACGAGCTCATCAAAATGCTTGTAGAAGGTAACCTCTCCACCAGTGAATTCAAAAAATATTTTCTTATCATAGTGGTTGGAAATTTTATCAACAAACTTCTTAATATCCTCGATCGGTGGTCCTTTGAATTTGCCATCATGAAGTTCATCTGGGCAATAAGAACACTTATAGTTACAGATACTTGTTAAGCACCAGTTTACAACGACATGTTCTCTCGCAAAGTCACCACTATGTTCGAGGGATACTACTTCTTTATCTTTTAACCGAGTTTTTTTAGAGGTAGCTTCTTCTGCGGGAATTTCTTCTCCAAGACCTTTGTAAAAATATTTTTTAAGTTCAGGAAAAAGTGAATCGAAATCTTTTGATCTTCTCTTGTTAAACTCATTTGCAAATAAACTGAAATTCTTATTGTTACGGTTGTATTCCTCAGAGGATAAATTAATTTTGATTTTTTCAATTAATGAATCAATTTGATTAATCTCTTCAAGATATAAGTAGCCATTGTGTTCATAATTATCTGGGATGGCATTAGATTCTTTAAACCTAGTTAAACCATTTATTAATTTCTTTTTAATTTCGATATCTAGGTTTTCAAGTTTTAAAAATGGAGGCCATGAAACAGGATTTAAATAAAAGTGCAGACGACAATATTCAATTGTCTTAGTATGCTTTTTTCTCATCTCAAGAATTGTTTCAAGAAAGCTAACTAGTGTTGAGGCCGATAAAAGGTTCGCAGTGACAACAACTGTAGTTTTGAATGTATCAGGTGTATTGCTTAAGACTAAATCCAAGTTCGATATAAATTTTTTATAATCGAGTCCGTCTCTAATGTACTCAGCTTGCGCTCCAGTTGCTTCGCAGCTAGTTAATAACTCAAACGACTTTATATGTTGAGAAATGGCAGTAATCTTTTCAGCAAATTTGTTAATGAGATCAGTATCATGATTTAAGTTAGAATGAACTTTAAGATCCAATTCATGATTGGGGACAGCTTCAATAAGATCAAAGCAATCCCAGGTTTCATCAATCAGAAGTGGTTCACCACCAGTTAATTTCAATTCTTTTAAGTTTGGATAAAGTTCATCCCAACTTTCAATAAAGGCATCGACATAAGGATTCTTATCTTGATTTACAACAGGTAATCTATTGTCTAAATCAAGCCAGCGTAAGTCGTGCTCACCTTCATTTGCTGGGTATGATCCTTTTTCGCGAACCTCATCAAGCCAAGAACTTGAGTTCTCGGGTCCGCAATAAATGCATTTCATATTACACTTATTTGAAAAAGAAAGTTCAAGAGTACTTGGGTAGATCGGACTGGTAAGCTCTTTGGTCGACAAGTTATTTACAACGTTAAAATTGGTCTCGTTTGTACTATTCACAATTCTTGGACTAATTAAGTCGTTTGATGACTGTTCGATTTCCTTGCAGGTGCCACAGTCCTCAGGCCATTGACCTCTAAGGATAGTTTCTCTGTCAGACATAATTTTAGGGGTATTGTATAAAGCTAGCGAATTATTACTAAGATCGTATGACTTAACACGAGTTGATTTGTTAAGAGGACAGCTTTGGCAGTGCCCATTGCCCAAGTTAATTGTGGTACTTGACCATTTCATTGAGCAAAAATTAGGAGCAATTTTATTAATCTTTTCTAGCCGTTGAAATGAGCGGTTGATGTTCTCTTGATTTTCTTCATTCGCCATTGTTCTTCCAAGGGATGTTTTATAGAGTTAATATGGTAACGTAGTTTAGCATTTATTACGAGCAAGGAAAGCGCATTTTATGGACGATACAAGGCTCCGAGAATACAACAAAACACGTCTTGGAAATAATCATTCTAATATATGCAATGCTCCATTTAATAATATGTATCTTAACGTCTTAGGGAAAGTTGGACCATGTTGGTTGACCTATGTGAGAGATGAAGCTCCCACCTGGGGGGATGATATGGGTCTTCATCAAATATGGTTTGGTGATTACTTTAATAAGCTTAGAGAAAAAATTAAAAATAAAGACCTATCAAATGAATGTGCTACCTGTGAAAAAAATATTTCATGCGGCAACTTCATGGGAACTCTTGCTCAAGCGTATGATAATAATTATCCGCTGAGCGAATATCCTTCAGTAATGGAGTTAGAACTCTCTAACTTATGCAACCTTGAATGTATTATGTGTAGGGGAGAGCTCTCTTCATCTATAAGAAAAAATAGAGATAAGCTTCCTCCTCTTAAAATTGCTTACGATGACCGACTTGTAAAAGAAATTTTGCCATTTCTGCCTCACCTAAAAGAGATGAGGTTTAATGGCGGCGAGCCGTTTATGCATCAGCTATGCTTCAATCTTTGGGAAAAAGTTTCTGAATTAAATCCCGATATTGAAATAACGGTTGCTACAAACGGAACGATGTTAAACAACAAGATTAAATCTATTCTTGATCGTTGTAAGTTTAGAATAAATATTTCGGTAGATGCACTTGATGAGAAAAACTACGAAGTGATTAGAAAGAACGCAAATTATAAAAAAGTAATGTCGAATATAGAGTACTATGCAGATTACTGTAAAAAAAATAATCGTATCTTTAGCATCATGATTAACCCAATGAAGCAAAACTGGTGGGAGATGCCTGACTTTGTTGAGTGGTGTAATCGTAATGATTATTACCTATGGTTTAATACTGTCGTAGATCCATTTGATTGCTCGATACAAAGCATGACTAAAGCAGAGAAAGAAAATGTTTATGCTGAGCTATCAAAGAAAAAAGATTTTTATGTTAATCACCAAAATAAAAATGTCACACATATTCATAATTCAAATATTAAAAAATATGAAAACTTTGTTGAAAATCAAGTAAGAGTTTGGAGTCTTGAGGCTGATAAAGAGGACACTAGTGTCTAATTTGCATAAAAGCTATTGCCGAAAAAGATGGGATTTTCCAGTCGTAAATTTCGAGAGATTGGAAATCAAAACTTGCTGTAAAACAGAAGGGCAAAAGATATCCTTCGCGGAAATTGAAGAATATAAAGAAGACCTTTTTTTAAATACTCCATTCCAAAAAGAAAGAAGAGCAGAGATGTTAAGGGGAGTAAGGCACTCGTCTTGCGAGACTTGTTGGGCCGCAGAAGACTCTGGTTTAAGTAGCTTTAGACAAAATGATACAAAATTGGCCAAGCCTTGGATAATAAAAGATAAGACTAGTGAAATTGACTCGAGCTTTTCTACTGAAACTGAGCTCGTTAATACTAAAAACTCTGAGACAGTTTTTATTCGAAATATTGATAAGGATCATTCCATATTACGAAGTGATCAGGTTGATCAGCTTGAAATCGTTCTTGGTAATGAATGTAACCTAAAGTGTTCATATTGTTCTCCATTTTATAGTACTAAATGGAGAGAGGACCTGGAGCTTTGGGCACTTGGTACAAATGCAAAAGAATTATCGGAAGAAAATAAGGTTGATTTATTTGAAAAGCTTACAAAACGCGAAAGCGAAGCTTTTTGGAATTATTTTTGGAGCTGGTTTGATAATACTGTCATTAAATCTGTAGATCGAATAAGCCTCATTGGCGGAGAACCACTAATATCCTCAATGCTTCCAAGATTTCTCGCTCGACTTGAAGAGTCTCTTATTAGAAGAAGTCAAAACAGTCAGTCAAAACTACCCAAGTTTATTATCGTGACCAACCTTTCTTTAGTCGGAAAGAAGTTTCAAGAACTTCTTGAGAAGATTAAAGCAATCAGTAGCATTACTGAAGTAGAGATTCAGGTTAGTTTTGAAAATGTAGGAGAAAAGGCTGAGTACGTCAGAAACGGTCTTAATTGGAGTAATCTACACAATAACCTCGTCGAGCTATGTAAATTAAAAGAAACGCCAGTATCCATTGGCGTTCAGATGGCTATTAATTCTTTGAGCGTCTCTTCATTACAAAAAGTCGTAACTTATATTTATGATTTAAGTGTCGAGTTTGATAAAGAAATTGTTTTGTACCCCATTGTTGTAACTTATCCCGAAGTACATAAGCCTTTTATACTGCCTGCTGTTTTTTCAAAACATGTAGCGATGGCTATTTTTAAAACTGATCAAGTTTTGAGTTCTCTTGGTGATAATAGAGATAAAATGATAGATTCACTAAACTATCTAAAATCAGTTTTAGTACCAATGTATCAAAGTTTAAGAGAGTCTCAGTCAAAGTCTTCCAAGTGGGGCGCAGGCTCACTTGATTTAGCTCGAGTTAACTTTTACCGCTACTTTAGCGCCTATGATAAAGTGAGAGGTACCAGCTTTAGTAATACCTTTCCTGAATACACTAATTTTTTTGAAGACTGCAGACGGCTTCATGATAGTAATTCAAATATAAACCCACTCTATGATCAGATAATATCGAAATAATGAGAGGCTCACTTGATAGAATTCTTTAAAGACTT
Source organism: uncultured Bdellovibrionales bacterium (assembly GCA_963976925.1). Classification (GTDB taxonomy): domain Bacteria; phylum Bdellovibrionota; class Bacteriovoracia; order Bacteriovoracales; family Bacteriovoracaceae; genus UBA4207. Next base: position 12,225 of record CAXBMT010000019.1, on the reverse strand, counting down.
ATATTCTTTTATGAAAGTAAGAAAGAAGTTTTGGCTTGCACCAATAATATTAACGATGCTAATTCTAGGCGTATTAATTATTCTGTCTCAAAATGCCGCAGTCGCTCCATTTATTTATACGGTATTTTAGAATGATTTTTAATCGTTTAAAAAGCACTGTTTTAATTCTTTGCACCACTGCTGCTTTGTTGACCTTGGTCGAAGTTGTATCATTTTACTTACTTGAAAATGGTGTACAGGTGAAGTATGTGCACGAAGAAGCTCTAAAAATTGAAAACTTTAAAATTTATAACGACTTCTTATCAGGGCAAAACCAGTCAGATGATAGGATTTCAAAACTAACGAATTACTTGGACGAATGGGGTGTCGGAAAGTTTGAAAATCTTGAATTTGATGTAAAAACATCTGTTCCATATGAACAAAAAGACTATCCTCGATTCAGTAAAGAGAAGCTCGAAGTCAGATATTACGGACACTCCCTATTGCCAAACTTTGATAAAGATATCACGTTATATGAAAAGAACTCCGATCGAGTAATTTATAAAGCTAAATATACGACTAATGAAAGTGGTTGGAGAATAACGAGTGAACCGGACAAAGAAAAAAATGGTCCATCACTTGTATTCTTAGGATGCTCATTTACTTTTGGAGAAGGATTGAATAATAATGAAACTTTTCCTTACGTATTATCTGATATTACAGGGCTTAAGACCTATAATTACGGCGTACCCGGAAGCTCTCCAGCGTTGATGCTTAAAACAATTTTAAAGTCAGATAAACCGATATTTGATCCTAATGACCAAAATGAAAAAGTCCTTTTTTATGTCTACATTGGTGATCACTTTAATCGTGTTATAGCGAATTCAAAGTATCTTAAATATGACCTTAATTTTTATAACGATCCATACTTTTATTTAGAAGATGATCAGTTAAAATTCGAAAATACCTTCTCTGAAATGAATTTCTTTAAGAAAACCTTTATACGCTTACTTTCTAAGTCATCCTTTATGAAAGTATTAAGGTTGTCTTACCCCTCAATTGGTGAGGAACAAGTAAAGCTTTTTGCTGCAATTATTGAGGGCATCAAAAAAGAAGCAATGAAAAGAGATGAAACTGTTAAGGATTTTTATGTTGTTATATGGCCAGGCGAAAAGTATAAAAATACAGCTTTAATAAGCGAGCTTTCAAATGCTGGAATTAAAACAATTAATTATGGTGATATAGATTTATTCAATCTTTTAAAGAATAGACACGAATTAAAGCGAGATGGCCATCCTTCAGCCCTAACGAATAACTTGCTTGCTTTTCTTCTAAGTAAAGACTTAGAGGTGCTAGTCGAAAAATCTAGAACTAATAAGGTTGATCAAAATTAATCCACTTTTGATCTGGCTCGTTCCAGTAAGAGGTTCGACCTTTTTTCTTAAGTCTTAATTGATCACTTCCTTTTAGCTTTCTGAATAAAGAAATAGGCATAAAGAGTCCGTAAAAAATGATACCCATAATAATCGTTTGATTTATGTATCCCAATAGGTTTGCAACTTTATTTATCGGATAGAAGATAATGCTTCTAAGCTTTTCAGGTAATAAAGCACAAAAAAGAAATGCAGCACCAACCCAAAAAGCATTTACCTTAAAAGTTGTGCTCATTATCATCGGAATGATAATTCCAAAAATAGTTGGAATGATAACTGAGCCTAATAAAAAGAATAGTCTTGTCGTACTCACTATTAATCCAATTCGAAGTGTATAATTTGGCCTAAGTCTATATCTTCTGGTTGCTCAGTCTTTAAAAGCAGGCAATCTTCAATAACGAGAAAGTCCATTTCTGTATTCATGAAGCATCTGAGGGCATCTAGGGGGTGTCCTACAATTGGTTCGCCTCTAACATTAAATGAAGTGTTTACCAAAATGGGGTAACCGGTTAACTCGTCAAATGACTTGATGAGTTTATGGAAGAATGGATTTGTCGCTTGATGAACAGTTTGAATCCTTGCAGAAAAATCTAAATGAGTAACTGCGGGGATAGTTGATCTATTAATTTTTAACTTATCAATTCCAAATAACTCGTTGTAATTTTCGGGCAACTCACAATAATGCTTATTTTTTACCTGAGCAACATTTAACATGTAAGGACTATCATCGGTTAATTCGAACCAGTCTTTTGCTTTTTCAGCAAGAACTGCTGGGGCAAATGGTCTGAAGCTTTCACGATATTTAATTTTTAGATTGAGTACGGATTGCATTTTTTTAGATCTTGGATCAGCGATTATTGATCTCGCACCAAGTGATCTCGGACCAAATTCCATTCTTCCTTGGAAGATTCCACCGACCATTTCTTTGGTTAGTAAGCCAGCAATTTCATCGATCAGCTTTTTTTCATCTTTGATTTGATGATACTTCATCTTTTGCTGTTCTATGACGTCTACAACTTCAGCGGGGTGAAATTTTGGACCTATATAGCTTCCTTGCATAGAATCTTTTTTATCAACTAGTCTGGTTTGACCAATCCCCTGATACCAGTAGCCAAGCGCTGCTCCAAGGGAGCCTCCGGCATCACCAGCAGCAGGTTGAATCCAAACCTTATCAAATACTTTTTCGCTAATGATCTTACCGTTAGCAACACAATTAAGGGCTACTCCTCCGGCCATACATAAGTTATTAAGACCGTATTCACTTCTAATTGCACGAGTGATTTTTAGTAAAATCTCTTCTGTGACAACCTGAATGGACTTCGCAATGTCCATATGAAATTGAGTAAGTTCAGCTTCTGGCTTTCTTGGATCTTGACCGAAAAGCTTATGAAATTTCTTGGTAGTCATGGTTAGGCCGGTGGCATAGTCGAAGTAATCCATATCAAGCTTAAAGGAGCCATCCTCTTGAATATCTACCAGATATTTCTTTATGAGGTCACTGTACTTATCTTCACCGTAGGGAGCTAACCCCATGAGTTTATACTCACCAGAGTTAACCCTAAAGCCAATATAATATGTAAAGGCCGAGTAGAGTAACCCTAGTGAATGAGGGAAGTGGATTTCTTTTAATAATTCTATTTTGTTTCCAGAGCCTTTCCAAAGTGTTGTTGTGGCCCATTCACCAACACCGTCTAGACATAGTATGAGTGATTCTTCAAAGGGTGATGGAAAAAATGCTGAAGCAGCATGAGAGTAATGATGAGAGGAGAAGTGTAATGGAGCTTTAAAGCTACCGATCATTTTTAGACTTTTTCTAAGTAAACTTTTTTGAAATAACTTTTCTTTAATCCAAACAGGGATTGCTTTTTTGAATGACTGAAATCCTCTTGGGGCAAACGTTAAATACGTTTCAAGTAAGCGCTCAAATTTTAGGAAGGGTTTCTCATAAAAGACAATGGCATCGATTTGTTCTGGCTTTATATTTGCGATTTCTAAGCATGACTTAATGGCATTAGTTGGAAATGAGCTGTCATGTTTTTTTCTCGTAAATCTCTCTTCTTGAGATGCAGCTATAATTTTCCCATCTACAAGAATGGCAGCCCCGCTATCATGGTAAAATGCAGAAATGCCAAGAATGAATCTTGGCTTAGTTAAATCATTTGAGTTCATATTTATTTATTATGCAGGAATTGCTCAATAATGCGAGCCGCTTTCTTGGCTTTCTCTGGATCTTTCAAGTCTTCTTGAAGTTTTTGAATTAATTGTTGTAGGCGCGCCTTTTCTTGCACGCCTTGTCTTTGATCATCTGAAGACTTGTCCTTGAATAGGTTTTCTAGCTTGCTAGCACCCATTAAGCAGCCTGAACCTTAATATTCTTCATTTGCTTAGAAACTTTTTTCATATGGTCTTCAATAACATGGAATAGCTCTAGCTTTGTGCTTCTTGGATCCATTCCCTCTGGTAGTGCTGAATAAACAAGTTCTTCATTGATTTCGGAGAACACATACCAAGTCTGACCAAGTTTTTGAAAAAGTACTTCTGATTGTGCTGATTGTGATTTTTGCATAATGTCCTCCATGACAAAAAGCCTTTGTGTCTTTCTTATCTATCTTTTCGGAGGACTATGACTAAACTTTAGACAATTTTAACGATTTAAGTTGTTGAAATTTTGGACAGTTTGAATAAAAGTGAAAAACTCGGTTAATAGCGTGCTTGAATCCCTAAAGTGAATGAAGCCCTAAGCCCCGCTTCAGTTGTTAAGACATCAAGCTCATTATTCCAGTAGTTACCAATGCCTTCACTTGAAGGAGTCATCTCCACTCCTGGCTGAGTAACAATATTGGCTCCTAGGACAAGATCAGTGTCAGGAATTATTTCCGTCCACTGCCACATTGTTCCTATTTCTGGGGTGATTCCCCAAGCGCTGAAGGATCTCTCTTCAAGTCCTTCATTGATGTCTTCATAGGTTAAGTAGGCACGATGATAAGTCAGTGAGATATTGGTGTATGCCGTAAGTCTTGTTCGTTCAGTTTTATAAATATCAAATGAAATATGCGGACCAATACTATAGCGTCCAAGAGATTGCTTAACATTTGCACCGTTTGCAAAACCAAAGTCTACATTATTATTCTCAAATCCAATTTTAGTTCCAAAATAAAATCTATCAAAAAGATCGTAATCAACTTTAGTCATATACAGGAGAGTTAGACCATAAGAGTTTGCATAATCTTCATCAATAATTTCATCATTAAATTGGTAACTTGATTTTGAGTGAGTACCCATGGAAAAGAGTGCAGCGGCTTTTTTCTTATCCTTGTCAGATAAAGGATATCCTTCAGGTAGAGGTTCCTCAAGTCTGTAGTCGGTGGGGTCAACCTCAAAGCGAGACACAGGATTAGTAAGTTCGCGATCATCTTGATAAATCACTTTAACGTACTTAGTTTGGATATAAGCCGGAAGTCCGTCCTTAGATAATGCTTGGTAAAACTCTTCGTCATACACAACGTCGACTAAAATATCTTTCTGGCTTGCACCAGAAGTGCTTTCCCAATCTGATGCACTAAAATGTCTGTCGTGAAGGTATATCTTGTCACCTTTTCTAACGACTTGTTTAACATTTGAATCGAGTGATGGTTCTTCTAAAAGTGGGGCTTCTAAGACAATGACAATTGCTTGTGCTGCAAAAAGTCTCGAGCTTAAAGTTAATAATAAGATTAAAAATAAATTTCTCATAAATTAAATCCAAGTCTGTAACCAAAAGAAAGTGAAGCTGATGACTGAGAGTCTTTTTGTGAAGAAAGAGTGGTCTCTGTTGTATTTTGATCTAACGAGATCTGAGTAATCCGGTACTCAAGTGCGGCTAAAAAAGTTCCAAATCTTGTATCCATCGCAACTTTAGCAGCTCCACCCCATTCATAACTACTTGGAGAGTATTCTTCATTTAAAGTTCTGGCACTAGATAAGAAAGCTTTTGCTGCTTGTGCTTCAAGCTCTAACTCAAAAGTTTCATTTTGCCATAGCGTATATGAAATTTGTGGGCCGATAAAAAGAGATGTCCATTTTATTTCAAAGTCACCTTCAGCGGCTAGAGCTGTTTGATAGGAGGCCCCGACCCCAAACTTTATTGGTAACCTTGTATCATTATAGAAGGTCTTTAATGTTAGCCTTTCACCTCTGGCACTCTCAAGATTCTGGTTAAAGACTTGGTTCCAAAAATTAGGAGCGATGCTTTCAAACTCCCAATTGATATCAGTTAGTATTTTAAGTTGATTTTCAAAGGCAGAATATTTAAGACCAGCTCGTCTATCATAAGTAATTTTAGGATTAATATCAGGTGTTAACTTTAGGTCTGACTCTATTGGAACAATGTTAACTGATCTCGCTGAAAAAATTGGATTTTTGTCTTTGTCGAGTAGGTGAGTGGTTTGACTGCCAGGATAAATTTCTTGTGCCCAAACTTGAATACGTTTAGGCAACTGAAAATCCTTATCATCTTTAAGTCTAGTGATAACAGTAGATTCTGGAACAACTGCTCTAAAGGCATTGGGTCTTTCCTCTTTTTTAGGGATAGCGGGTGGTCGCAAAACTCTCGTTCTGGCTTTTTCGACTGCTTCTCTTTGCTCCGTTAGCGTATCGACGATATCCATCGATGATAATTCATCATCTAAAGAAAAGTCTGATTCAAGAATTTGATCACTTGGCGCATTTTCGAGATCTTCAAAGCTTAGATCTTGTGCCAAGACAGAGGTTGATAAAATCAATAAAACAAAAAATCTTTTCATGGTTAAATTCTAGGGAAGAATCTAGTAAACCGCCACCTACTTTTGGCACTATAGGGGCAAATTACTGTTCTTTGGATAGAAATATTGAGACTTAGCTCTCACTTGTGGTGAATTGTGGATTTGATAATCTAACTCATCATGAAAAAAGTCTTTATCTATAGGGGCATCAAAGTCCTGGAAGAAATCTGGAAGCCTACTAAAACTAGTAAACTTCCCCCTTTGGTGCTACTAGCTAGTCACTTCCATGACCAGCAGGTTTTAAAAAACTTCATTCATGGAATGTCACAGTTCTGTCCTGTCATTTTAGTCGAAATGCCAAGCTTTGGAGAAAATAGCAGCACACCTCTTAACGATGTTGAGTCAGCTGATATTCTTGCCAAGTATTTTGAAGACAGAAACCTTCGTGGTGCTAATTTAATGGCGCTAGGAGACTCTACTGGAATCGCATACTTCTTTAGCTATATGTATCCGAGGTGGCCTGGAAAGCTTATTTTATCAGGTGTGGCAGCAAGACTGCGCGACTCAGTAAGAACTTTATTTAAAGGCAATATTGAAGCACTCGCCAATAAGCAAAGTGGAAAATTTCTGACAGGTATGCATGCTGGAATGATGAATCACTCAAAGAGGAAATATATTGAGTCTTATAACGAATCTAAAAATGATCTTTATCGTTTCCTTGAAATTGAATCGAGCCATGAAGATCCTGAAGGCTCTATAGAAAAGCTAGGCCGATATTTGAAAAGAGATGATCTTCCTGATGACATTAAAGTCCCAACCCTTTTAATAGCAGGTGAGTATGATCCTTTTACTTCTGTGCATGACCACCTCTTGGTGGCGAAAAGATGCCATCAAGCTCAGTTAGCCGTTTTATCTAGTTCAGATCACCTATGTTTAATTCAACGGCCTAAAGAGTTCCTTATGACTGCTCTAAGCTTTATTGTTAAGGATAAAGTTTCAGAACTTGCTGGTGTTAAAGTTCATAGTGGAGATGATATCCCTGGGTACTTGAGACAGATTTATCCAAGAATTCATTTTGATGAGATTGGTTTTATTCAAAGTCGCTCAGGTTCTCAAATTCCTATAAATATTAAGGACATTAATATTTATGGTTGTCAGCTCTTCACCTTGTTTTCAAAGCATCGATCTTTTAGAGATCAAAATCTTACGCTTCGATTAAACACAGAAGACGTTGAAGACTTTATTTTGGATCTTTCATTCTTTTCGCAAAATCGCGGTACCTTTAAAGCCGTTTTTCACCATTCCAGTATTGATGTGCTCGAATCATTTGAGGCTTTACTTGAGCGATTCCAACAATCAAAAACAAAAAAACATTCACTGATTTCTGCTTAAGTCCTCGATTACGCTTAGGTTTACGCGAGGCATCCTGATTGCTTACAGCCGTGCAAAATGGTATGAATTAACTCATATGGACGTATCTGCTTTTATAATGCGCTTAGCAATAGGATTGCCTGGTTTTTTACTAGCGATTGTATTTCATGAAGCTGCACATGCATGGATGGCAACAAAGTTTGGAGATCAAACTGCTAAATCTCTAGGCAGACTCTCGCTTAATCCTGCTGTTCATTATGACCCAATCGGTACAGTAGTTTTCCCACTTATTGGCGCACTGATGGGCGGTATAATGTTTGGTTGGGCCAAGCCGGTTCCTGTTGATCCAAGACAATTTAAAAATGTTAAGTCTGGCATCTTTTGGGTGAGTTTCGCTGGGCCTTTGGCCAATATCCTTTTGGCCATTATCTGTGCTTTTGGATACGCCATCATGGTCACCAAAGTCCCTCAAGACTTTGTTTTCTTTACCCAATTCGTAGAAATGCTAAGAATCGCCGTCATGATTAATGTCGTGATTGCAGTCTTTAACCTGATTCCTTTTCCTCCGCTTGATGGCTCAAAGATGGTCTCAACCTTCCTTGATTACAATGCAGCAAGAAAATATGAGGAACTTCAGCGTTACAGTTTCGTATTTATATTTATATTGTGGTTTACGCCTATTCTTGGATATCTCATGATGCCTGCGCTCATGGCCGGAACTGGTTTAGTTAACGTTTTTATCCGCCTGCTGGCTTAGAGGTAACATGCTAGATACCACCATCCAGGTTCGTACAAATAATTTCGATGGCCCGCTAGGGCTTCTGCTTCATCTTGTGCAAAAAGAAGAGATGGATATTAAGAGCCTTGATCTTACGAGAATCACAGCTCAATACCTCGACTATCTTGCTAAGCTTCAAGAAGTAAATTTTGATGTGGCCGGAGATTATCTCTTCTTAGCTTCAACACTTTTACTTTTAAAATCTAAAAGTGCTGTTTCTCAAGAAGAAGTTGAAAGACTTCGCGCTGAGATGGACGGTGATGCGGCTCTTGCCTTCGCTTCTGAAGCAGACCTTGTTAAACGTCTTGAAGAGCTTCAACTGTTTCAAAAAATGGGTGAGCGCTTATGGCAGCTTGATAAAAAAGGTCATGAAGTTTTCACCAAGCCTAAAGTTGATCGCAAATCGATTGTTAATTCGATTCTTCTTCCAATGGATTTAGAAAAGTTAACTGAAGCCATGATGGACTTCATCACGAAGCAAAGAAAGAAATATACTGTTGTTAAGCGTGACAGACTTTCGATTAAAGAAAAATTGATCTTCTTAAAAGAGAACTTAAAACTAGGTGAGAAGTCACTTTTCACTAACCTTCTTAGTGAAAAAGGTCTGGAAGATATTGATGATGTGGTTATTACGTTCATCTCACTTTTAGAACTTGCTCGCTTGAATCGCATTTCAGTTTTTCAAAATGAAGACCGCGGTGAAATTTATATTGATGTCGTAAAATCACTTGAAGACTTTAACGTTGAAAGTGCTAACGGCTTTGAAGATGAAAATGCTCCTGAACCACTAGATTTACCAACACAAGAATTGGCGACGGATGAAACGCCAGTTTTACACTAATACACACGAGAGACGATAAAAATGGAAAACCAAACTCTATTTTGTGCCTGGCCTCATTCTGATGATATCGAGCTTGAAGCTTGCTTTCCGGAAGAGGCGCTCCTTGCGTATCCTGAAAACTTCGAGCTTGAGCTAGATTACTTTGATCCAGAGATGCAAGAAGATAAGCTTTGGAAGGCTAGAACTGGTCTGAACGAAGACAGCCTTAGCGGTGCCATCGAAACAATTATTTTTATGAGTGATCGTCCTGTTTCACTTCAAAAAATTCGCGCCACGATTGATGAGGATATGCCTCTTAAAGTGGTTCATACCGCTATCGAAAGATTGCAAACTGAATATGAAAATAAACACCATGGTATTCGCCTGCAAGAAGTAGCAGACGGTTACCAGTTTAGAACAAAAGCGACTTACGGAAAGTATGTTCAAGACCTTTTCAAAGTCAGCGGTCTTGTTCTTTCTCCAACAGCGCTTGAAGCGATGGCGATTATTGCTTATCGCCAGCCTGTAGCTAAAACAGATATTGATAAAATTCGCGGTGTAGATAGCTCTCACATTGTTCGCGGTCTTATGGATAAGCGTCTTGTGAAAGTTTGTGGCCGTTCAGAAGAACTCGGTCGTCCTGTTCTTTATGGAACTTCACCAGAGTTTTTAGAAGTGTTCAATCTTGCAGATATTAATGGTCTTCCGCCAGAAAGTGAGCTGGAAGAACAGTCTATGCAAAGTGTTGGCAAAATTGCAGATATCAAAACCCTCGTTCACTCAGGTGATAAAGCCCGCTTCTCTTTCGATGAAGTTGGTGAACTTGATGAGCTAGCTGAATCTATTCGTGCCATTTCTGCCGACACATCTTTTACTCAATCTCTAAAAGATGAAGAAAAGAGAAAAATCAGTGCTGATGGTGAAGGGCAGACGAGAAAGTCAGCCTTTGATCTTCTTGAAGATTACGTTAACAAACGCCAAATTGAAGATATTAATAAGTCAGCCAGTAGTTCAGAGTTATTCACTGCTGTAACACTTCCACAAGTCATTACTGACTTAACAGCAGGTCCATTTAATGAACCTGAAAATGATGAAGATGAAGACTTCCAAATGATTGATCTGGAAACAGGTGAAGCTATTGATGAAGAAGAGTTTGATGCCTTTATTGATATTGAACTTGAAGACGATCCAAACGGTGACTTTGTTGAATTATTTGGAAGTGATAATGAAAATGAAGCTCAGGAACTTTCAGATGCTTTAGATCAAGCCTTTGAAAAGCTGACTGGCAGTGCTCTTGAAAGTGACGAGCTATCATTAGATGACGCTAAAATGGATGATAATGAACGTAAAATTGATAGTTTAACAGATGATATGGTCGTAAAAGCCAATGATCTTGATATCGATTTGTCCTTTTTAAAAGATGAAAATCAAGAGCCTGATAGCGTTAATTGACATCAAGCGTAGGGGAGCGTAAGTTCCCCTAAATTTTAAACGAACTGCCGTGAGGCGGATTGGAGATCACATGACACTTGAATCAAATCAGATTCGCCTTCAAAAATACATTGCTGATGCTGGAGTTACTTCTAGAAGAAAAGCTGAAGAACTAATCGTTCAAGGCCGAGTTAAAGTTAACGGAATGATAACTGCTCTTCTTGGTACAAAGATCGATCCTACAATTGACGTGGTTGATGTTGATGGATCTCTTATTGACCCTGCTTCTGTTGATCAAATCTATCTTCTCATGCATAAGCCTCGTGGAATCATGACCACAAGAAATGATCCTGAAGGTCGTCAAACTGTTATGGATCTTTGTAAAGAAGTGAACGAGCGAATCTATCCAGTAGGTCGCTTGGACTATCTTTCTGAAGGTCTCCTTCTTATGACCAATGATGGTGATCTTGCCAACTTAGTCATGCACCCAAAATACGAAGTGATTAAGGTTTATGAAGTTAAAGTCTTTGGAGCTATCTCCGAGGGCATTCTTAAAAAACTACGCTCAGGTGCTGAAATTAATGGCACTAAAGTCATACCTAAATCGGTAAGAGTTATTTCTCAGCTTCCAACAAAAACTTGGATTGAGTTTAGACTTGGTGAAGGTAAAAACAGAGAAATCAGAAAAATCTGTGAATCACATAATGTTGTCGTTGATAAGTTGAAGCGCGTAGCGATCGGTGGACTAACTGTTGAGGGGATTACTCCAGGCGGTTACCGTTATATGAGCAAGAAAAATGTTTTAGATGCACTAGGTATGAAAGCAGATGGAACACCAAAGTACGATGCTCCAGTTGAGTATCAATCACCTAAGAAAACAATTAATGTAAAAATCAAGGGACCTCAGCCAACAACTTTGGCCGACGATCGTGCTTTTGAGAAATTTAAGCGTGAAACATATTTTGAAACACTTAAGAACATTAAAGAAACTAAAGCCAATGCGATTGTAAAAGAGAGAAAAGAATTCTTTGCTGAGCGTGAGGCCATGCACCAAAAAAGAAAGGCGAGAAAAGAAGCTCGCCTAAACCGTGTTCCTCAAACAGGAAACGTACACGCTCAATTTGTTAAATAATTAACAGTCGTAGCTAATAACTTTGTGAGCGCTCATTTGTTCTTGGAGAATATCTATAGAATACTCGAGCGCTTGTTCAGCGTATGGAATATCCTCAGCTTTAAAGGCTTCGATAAATCTAGCTTGCTTAATAAGTGATGCACAGATTCTCATGCACTCAGCACTTCCATCAAAAAACTCAGATTCACTATCAGTTGTAACAACATGTTTAATCATTGCATTGAGTGACTTTAGAAGACGAACTTGAGTTGCTGATAGTTCTGAAGCGTCGACTGAGATATTGATCATATTTTTTTTATTTACTGAGTGTGCCATTTTCGTATGCCCCTGAGTTCATTGTCCCTACATAATCTTATCGAAACCTTTTTCAATAATTTTAGGACTTTAAGTCGGAGCGAAACTGTCCGGGAAAAGAACTGGACAATATGTCGGATACTTAGGTAAGATCACCTCAGATTTGAAAGGATTTCAATGATTTATCGCGGGATGGAGCAGTCTGGTAGCTCGTCGGGCTCATAACCCGAAGGTCGTAGGTTCAAATC
>CAXBMT010000018.1:0-21986 GCA_963976925.1 uncultured Bdellovibrionales bacterium | reverse complement strand
CCGTTTAGATTTCTTGCTAGAGTTGCGGCACGTGCAGACAATTGATCACGCTCTGGTCTTAAGCGAGTGATACGTCTGCGATTTTCTTCCATGGTTCTTTGATTTCTTTCGACTTGTGAACGTGCTTCAGCAATTTCGCGCCCAAGTATCTGAACTCTCGCAAGAGCTTGTTCTGCTTCACGCTCATTAGCAGCAATGCTGGCATTGATTTGATCAACATTAGTCTTAGCATTATTGACTCTAACCGTAGCAACTTGGATGCGCTGACGAAGAGCTGGAGACTGAGCTTCAAGTGCTGCGATAGCATCACGATCTGCTTTGATCGCCTGATTGATCGCTCTTACTTGCTGCTTTTTGGCTTTGATCTGATTATCAATATCGCCACCACGTGGAGCTGTGTTAGCCAGTTGAGTACGAAGCCCTGGAAGCTCAGCTTCAATACTTGTGACTAGAGCTTGAAGACCTGATTGTTCAGATTTTGCCTGAGCGATTTCTCGATCAAGTACAGCAACTTCTCTTAAAAGAGTACGTCTTTGAAGCATTAACGATTGGATTTGTCTTTGTGTTGCTGGCGTTTGTGGACCGGCTCTAAGAGCTGTCAGTTGCTCTCCTAAATTAACAACTTGTAAGTTTTTAGCGTCACGACTTGTTTGCTTAGCTGTAATACTCGCTACGACATCAGTTAAGTTCTTTTTAGCTTGAGTTAGCTGAGCTTCTTTTTGCGTAATAAGATTTTCGAGACGAGTTCTTTCAGCATTCATCTGGGCAAGTTGTTGCTCTAGAGCTTGAATTTCTCTTTCGAGTTTTGACTTATCAGCTTGTGCTTTATTGATTTTCGCGTTCAGTTCTGAGATCTGTCCAGCGATTGGTGCGTACTGATCTTCAGCTTGCTTGAGATCCGCTTTGGCCGCTTGAAGTTCAGCTCTAGCTGGTTCAAGATCTCTTTTAGCTTTTGCGATCTCAAGACGAGCCTTACGAACTTGCTCTTGTTTTTGTTCCTGGCGTCTTTCATTTTGTTGAATCTCACGCTCAAGCACAGGAATTTGCTGCTGAGCTAGTCTTCCTTCATTTTCAAGATTTTCTAATGTTCTTTCGGCAACTCTAAGCTCATTTGTTGTTTGTTCTAGTTCACGTGAAAGGCGTGTGCCTTGATTGCGCGCACTTTCTAATCTCGAAGCAGCACGATCTCTATCAGCAAGTCTTAAACGAAGTTCATTTTCTAAATTTTGTAAACGTGATCTAGCAGCGTTAAGCTCACGAGATACGCCTTCTCTTTGTCTAATAACACCTTCACGTTGAGCTGAAAGAGCTCTTCTTTGCTCTTCAGCGCCATCAACCGCAGCTTGTTCATTAGCGATTGCTTGATCTAGTGCTCGTATTTCATTTTCAAGTCTTGCTTGATCACTGACGCCATTTGATCTTTCAGCTTCTAATTGTGCTCTTTGATCATTAAGACGACTGAGGTTTGCCTGCGCCTGTTCCTGTATCTCGCGGGCATCAGCTAATTGCTGGGTACGAGTGGCTGTATCAGCTTGAGCTGAAGCATGGGCAGCTTGGTATGGAGGGTGATTAATCTCATCCGGCAGATTGGCCCAAAGAGGAGAAACTGAGAGTAAGAGAACGATAGCAGCTAAGAGTCGCTTTGATGTGCGCATGTTGGATGTCCTTCCTGTAAGCGTGGTTTCAAAAGGTTGTAACAGGTTCGAACGTACTTTGGGAGGTTTGCGGACTAAATGTGATTTTTTTACAGACTTTAACTACTTGAATGGTAGCAAAGTGACCACAACTGGAATCTTTTTGACTCCAATATCATTAGTTAGGCAGATTTTTTATTGGGATTTGCAAACTCTAAAATCTTATCCGTCTTGTATCTAAGGTCACAGTCTGCGCGAGATTTTTTAATCAAGGCATTTTTAAAAGCTCCATCGATTTTTAACCAACGAGCTTGAGCTTCTAATGATAAGCCCGACTCAGATAATGATTCTTGAAGATATTTCATTCTGAGTTCAAACAACTCTTGGGTAATAAACATATGTTTATGGGCAGCTATTGGAAGCTTTCCACAGTAACAAGCCGGTCCCCCCATTGCCTGGGACATGAAGTCTGTTTGTTGTTCTTCAATTACATTTTGCGAGATCTCTTCAAAGAACTTACCAATCCAAGGGTCAGCGTAGATCTTATCGTAGAAAACCTTATGAACTTTCTCTATGACCTCACGACCGCCAATATAATCATATAATGTACAATCGATTTGATCTTCATCCATGAGAACTAATCGGAGTGAGGCTGGCTTTAATAAAGCTGATTTTAATCAAGTATTGAGTTGCTCTTCGATGCGACAGTTGATCCAGGAGCCATCAAGTTCAGCTCCCATTTTTTCATAAAGCTTAATTGCTTTCTCATTCCAATCAAGCACTTGCCACTCAAAACGACCACAATTTGTCGCTTTAGCGTGATCCAGTAGATACTTCATCACAAATTGACCAGCACCATTTCCGCGATGAGCGGGCTTTATATAAAGATCTTCTAAGTAAAGAGACTTACCCTTCCAGGTTGAATAGCGGTAATAGAATAAACAAAAACCAACAGAGGTCTTGTTTTGATCTTCAATAATTAGAGCTTGATAAAGAGGGTTAACCCCAAAGCCATCTTCTTCGAGTTGAGCAAGAGTTAAGGTTACTTGCTCTGGAGCTTTTTCAAAAAGAGCGAGCTCCTTAATCATCTCTAAGATGAAAGGAGCATCACTTCGGGTTGCTTTTCTTATTTGAGTCATTGAATTAAGTGGCTAGAACTTGAATCAATCGTCGTCGAAACTTTTAGTCGTTTTTGTTTCAAACGCGATGTCGTCATCTCCATCATCGTCATCTGAAGCATCATCGTACTCGTCAAGACCATCAATATTAAGTTCCTTAAGAACATTCAAGAATGATTTTTCATCAACTAGATCTGACAAAATATTTTCAACATACTTAGGTGGATACTTTGTAACAAGGTCTTCAATAAAGACTTGTAGCTTACCTTCTCTAAGAAGTTCTTGTTTCTTCTTAATATCTTTCCAGTGCTTGATGTAGTGGAAGCGACAATAAGCGCCAGTTGTTGTTGGGTTATCACAGCCACGCTCAAGACACTCATCGTTTTCAGCTTCGAAGAACTCCATGCTTCTAATAGAAGTAAAGATATCTTTAAGTGAGTAATCTTCAGCAAGATCAACAACTTGATCAGCCAGTGCTTCTTTAACATCAACGATCAACTTCTTTTCATCTTTCTTTGAAAGTTGAAAATCTTCGTCAAACTTCAAATTATCATCAAAGCCCAGTGTGCCTGAACCTTTTTTATTGTCGTCTTCGTCATCATCATCTTCATCATTTGCCTTAGCACTTGATGAAGGCTCTTTATCTTTCTTTTTGCCTTTAGCTTTCTTAGGCTCAGCTTTAGTCGTTTTAGTCTTTTTTTCAACAGCAGGCTTTGCTGTTTTAGCTTTTGATTTAGTTGTTTTCTTAGCAGCTGCTTTCTTAGCAACTTTTGTTGCTGTCTTTTTAGCTACTTTTGAAGCCGTTTTCTTTTTTGCGGCAACTTTCTTTTTAGCACTAGTCTTTTTAGCTACTTTTTTAGCAGTCTTTTTCTTAGCAACTTTTTTAGCTGTTTTTTTGGCGGCGACTTTTTTAGCAGTCTTCTTCTTTGTGACTTTCTTAGCTGTTTTTTTCGCAGTCTTCTTTGCTGCTACTTTTTTAGCTGTTTTCTTAGCTGTTTTCTTTGCAGCTACTTTTTTAGCCGTCTTCTTAGCTGTTTTTTTCGCAGTTTTCTTTGTAGCCGCTTTTTTAGCAGTCTTTTTCTTCGCCATACCAAGATTCTCCAAAATTTTTTTCAGCATAGAGGCAGTGCTCCGCATTTTAGCTTAAAAGTCGTATCATGCCTCTATATTACTAGCCAATCTTTTTAATTTTAAAAACTTAGCGGCGAGCTTCTTTTAATTCATTTGCAGCAATAACGACACGTTGGATTTCAGAAGTACCTTCGTAAATCTCAGTAATCTTTGCATCTCTAAAGTAACGCTCAACCGGATATTCTTTCGTATAGCCGTTACCGCCACAGATTTGAATCGCTTTCGTTGTAATCCACATTGCTGCCTCGGCTGCAAATAGCTTCGCTTGAGCAGAAGTCTTAGAGTAGAACTCACCGCGGTCTTTCTTTTGACTTGCATCAAAAATTAACAAACGCGATGCTGCAATTTTCGTCGACATATCGGCTAACATAAATTGAATCGCTTGAAGGTCAGCTAGTGGCTTTCCAAATTGCACACGCTCAAGCGCGTAGTTTCTAGCATATCTAAAGGCTGCTTCAGCAATCCCAAGGGCTTGGGCTGCAATACCAATTCTTCCACCATCAAGAGTTCCCATCGCCACTCTGAAACCTTTTTCAGGTTGGCCCAAAAGGTTTTCTTTAGGAACTTTGATCTTATCGTAAGCAAGTGCCGCTGTAGATGATCCACGAATTCCAAGCTTATCTTCAATCTTAATGATTTCGTAACCAGGTGACTTCGTCTCAACAATAATGGCCGAGATACCTTTATAGTCATCAGTCTTTTTAGTCTTAGCAAAAACGATCGCGATATCAGCTTCACGACCATTGGTAATCCAGTTTTTCGCGCCAGTGATCTCAAAGTGATCACCTTTATCTTCAGCAAAAGTTGTTAAGCTTCCAGCGTCACTTCCCGCACCTGGCTCGGACAAACAAAAGCTTCCAATCCACTCACCAGTCGCTAGTTTGGGAAGGAATTTCTTCTTTTGCTCTTCAGTTCCATACTCAAGGATCGGCCAAACACAAAGAGATGTATGGGCCGAAACTAAAACACCAGTTGAAGCACAAGCACGTGAAATCTCTTCTACGATAATTGAGTAAGATGTGTAATCCATCCCAGCTCCGCCGTACTCCTCAGGAATGTATGAACCAAGAAATCCATTTTCCCCAAGCTTTTTAATAAGCTCTGGTGGAATCTTCCCTTCCTGATCAATTTTCATCGCAATTGGCGCAACTTCTGCGTCCGCAAATTTAGAGACCATGTCGCGAATTTCTTGATAATCACTCATTTTAGCATCCTTTAAATTGGGCTGGACGTTTTTCAACAAAGGCTTTGCAGCCTTCTTTCATATCTTCTGATGAAAAAACTGCTGCAAATTGTGTCAGCTCAGTTTTCAAACCTTGCTCAACTGTTAGGTCATTGCCTTCATTCATAACTTGTTTTGAAAGTCTGACGGCATTAGGTGAAACTTTTGAAACATAATCAAGAGTTTTAAAAGCACCTTCGATTAAGTTGTCTTTGGTTTCAAATAAATTTGTTACAAGGCCAACGCGATAAGCTTCATCCGCTTTAACATTTCTTCCCGTATAAATAATTTCTTTAGCGCGACCGCGACCAATCAGTTTTGCCAAGCGCTGAGTTCCACCAAAACCTGGAATCAGACCAAGCTTAACTTCAGGCTGACCAAAGACGGCTGAATTGGTGGCATAAATAAAGTCACAGGCCATCGCCATTTCACAACCACCGCCAAGAGCAAAACCGTTAACAGCAGCGATAACAGGAAATGGAGTGTTCTCAATTGCCAGAGTTACGGACTGACCCAACTCTCCAAATTCATGAGCCTCGGCCACTGTCATGTCAGACATTTGAGCAATATCAGCGCCAGCAATAAACGCCTTGTCACCTGAACCAGTGAAGACTGCACCTTTAAGGTTTTCAGAATTCTTCGCCCAATCATCAAAGACAATTTTTAGCTCTGATAAAACTGTTGAGTTTAAAGCATTGAGTTTATCTGGACGATTCAGCGTAAGAAGTGCGAAGTCACCTTTTCTTTCAACTGTAAGCGTTTCAAATTTAGTAGTCATAAAATCCTTTTCCTGATTTTTTACCCATTCTTCCTGCCAGTACATACTGCTTCAAAAGTGGGCATGGACGATACTTTGTATCACCAAGACCGTCATGGAGAACTTCCATGATCGCAAGACAAGTATCTAGACCAATAAAATCAGCTAAGGTCAGAGGTCCCATCGGTTGATTGGTTCCAAGTTTCATCGCTGTATCAATGTCTTCTACCGAGGCAATCCCCTCATAAAGAGCGTAAACTGCTTCGTTAATCATAGGCATTAGAATCCTATTCACGGCAAAGCCAGCAATATCGCGGGCAGCAACAAAAGTTTTGCCCATTTTTTCTGAGGTAGCTTTAACCGTTGAAAAAGTTTCCGTGGATGTTTCTAAACCTTTAATACCTTCAACGAGCTTCATGACTGGAACTGGGTTCATAAAGTGCATACCGGCGACTTTGTCAGCGCGTTTGGTTTGCGCTGCAATCTCAGTGATCGAGATAGAGCTAGTATTCGAAGCAAGAATTGCATGAGGTGCACAAACTTCATCAAGTTGCTTAAAAATTTCAAATTTGATTTTTTTGTTTTCAGTAGCTGCTTCGATAACCATATCGCAGATTTTAAGATCTTCAATTTTCTCAATCGGTCTAAGTCTTGCGCGAGCTGATTCGGCAGCTTGGTTATCCCACTTTCCCTTGTCGATACCTTTATTAAGCTGGACTTCAATAAAGCCTATGCCTTTTTGTAAGCCCCCAGGAAAAGCATCATACAAAAGAACGTCAAAACCGGACTGGATTGCAACTTGAGCAATCCCGCGACCCATTTGACCAGCTCCAACAACCCCAATAGTCTTAATTTCAGACATTTTTAACCTCGTCGGCAATGGTAAGTAGCGTTAAACAAGTACTGGAAATCGCTTGCATCGTATACTCAAGCGAGTGGAATCTCAAATAAAACCTTGCCAACTGGCCTCTACAAGTCTAAAAATGGGCTTCGATTTTTGTTAACACAAGTGAATGTGAGTGAGGAGTCCCCGTGGCTAACCATAAGTCTGCTAAAAAACGCGCCCGTCAAACTATTGTTCGTACTGCACGTAACAAAACTAAAACTAGCTCTGCTCGTAGTGCAATTAAGAAAATTCGCGCTGCTATCGTAGAAAACGACAAGACAACAGCTGCTACTATGTTAGTAACTGCTCAAAAGCTTCTAGATCGTTTGGCTAAGACTGGTGTTATTAAAGCTAACGCTGCTGCTCGTAAGACAAGCCGTTTAGCTCAACAAATTAACAAACTCTAAAATCATCCGATTTTAGTTTTTAATATTTGAAGCGCGCTCTTTGAGTGCGCTTTTTTCGTTTCTACTGTTCTAAAACTAAAGATAAGAAAGATAATCTCTGCGCATTTGATCTAAAAGAAAGTTCGACTTCATCTTTGCTTGAAGCTCGTACTCTGAAAATACTGAAATATAACGTCTAAGATCATCAAGCTTCCAAGTCTTTGAAAAGCTTTGAATTCCCTTATCGTATTGAGAGGGCTTAGGCTTAGCATCGATATAGCTAGGGTTAGCAATTTTCAAAAGGTGTGACTGCATAAAGGCAAAGAACATCCTAAGGTTTTCATACCCAAGATTTTCAAAACGATGCTCGGATAAAAAGAAACGATAAAAAGTCGTAAAGTCTTTTTTGCAAAAAGTTTCGGCCAATGAGAATTGATCAAGACGCTTAACTGCAATAACTTCTTCAACCTTCTTAAGACTGATGTCGGATAAAGGCATGGCTAGAGCGATCTGCTTTAGTGCAGTCGCAAACTCTGCACCATCAGGCTCGAGGCAAGTTAAAAGATATTGCTTCACATCCCAAGGCAACCTCATTCCCATTCCGTCAGCGAAAAACTCTAAAAGTTTATCGGTAAACCAAAAAGGTATAGCAGGGATCTTAAAGAAGTGTCCTTCCTGTTTCTTTGAAAATTCGAGTAAAAACTTATCGTCGCTAGAAAAACTAAAAATTAGTTTTCCCATTTCTGGCGTAATCGTATTTTCCAACAAGAACTTTTTAGTTTTTGCTGACATTCCCTCAGCATGAAGAACACGGTAAGAAGCCGGTTCACCAAAAAGATCAGTTCCAAGAATATTTTCTTCAATCCAGTCGGGGGTTACTTCTGAACCTAGAATAGCGTGGGGTATATTGTCCGAATTTGTTGCAACAAATCTCGCATAGAGAACTTTTTCAACAAAAGAATCATAACAATAATACGCACTCAGCTTCGATGAATCAGGAATGAAGCTTGAGTGATTTCGAGCATAGTCCCAAGGCGTCCACTTAGAAAGCATTGAGAACCACATCTTTGAATTGTTGCGCTAAAGACTTTGAGCCGTCTTGAAGCGCTCTTTCCATAATGGCTTTGTTTTTTGTCATATTAACAAGACCTGCAGAATCTATAGTCTCTGTACCGGCTACAACTCTTGTAAATGAGGCTACAAAATTTAAGCTTTGATTCATCAACATTTTTGGGTGATTAATCATCATTTTATTAAGTTCACTTTTAGCTAACTCGACATCCTGTCGACGTGGGTTCTTAATCATAATGAAGCGAACAGAAAGATTAAGACTTGAACCGGTAGGGACAAAGAATTCTTTTCTTGAACCTAGAGATGCTTTTAGATCTGAAGTGGTAAACTGACGTTCTGTCGTTTGAATCAGTTCAGCCAGCTGTTGCGTTGACTCAACAATTCCAATAAGAATAGCGTCACTGGATAAGTCTTCACCTGAACGAACTTTTAAGCCGGGATAACTTGATAATAAAAAACTAATCTCTTTCGTCACCATACTACCGACATTAGGCACCGGAGTCTTATTAACGAACATAGGAACACTAAGCGAGCGAATTCCATGAATTGCTAATGGGTTATCGTTCTCGACAAACTGATAACCCGAGCAAGCGCTCAGGAAGACTGTAAATAGTATTATCAAAGATGTTTTTATCGGCATAAAAAGAATATAGTACAAGGAATGAACGTCGGCAAAATAACGCAAAGCAAACACGAAGATTAATATGGCACTCAAGGGACTTTCAAACTTTCTTAAGGATTTTAATAGCTTTAAGAAGCAAAATTCTTATAACAAGACCGATCTTTCTAAGAAGAGAAATAGTAATGCCTTGGAAGTCTTTGATTTCTTGTCATTAGTAAAAGTATGGCCAGAAATAGTAGGTCCTAAGCTTTCAAACCACACCCTACCAGTAAAAAATTCTCGCGGCGTATTAACGGTCTTAACTGATCATCCGGCCTACGGACAAGAACTTAGTTTTCTGCAAACAGTTTTAATTAAAAAAATTGAATCATATTTTCCAAGTTTAAAAAATAAAGTTACTAGACTGCTTTTTCAAAATGACCCTACTTTTTTTAAAACTAAAACTGAAATGATGGCCAAAATTGCAAAGGCTCCTTCGCCTCAAATGCAAGAAGATAAAAAGAAGTTTCATCCCCACTCTCCTGAAGTTAAAGCAGCCAAGGCTGAAGCCTTAGCAAACTTTTCACATATAGAAGATGAGGATATTAAAAAATCCCTAACTTCACTTTATGTTCAAATGAAACTCAAATAGAATTTTTAAAAGGATCTAGAGCGTACCACCACAGATATTCCTTTTGTTCATCTCCTAGAAGGAGAAGATTATAAAGGGAGTAATCAATGTGCTTACCCTGGCTTAAAAGTTTAAAATAGAAATCTCTTTTTAACTTAAAGAGTGCTTGTGTTGAAATAACTTTGTTATCTGCTAAATGTTTTCTTATGACAGCGTTTTCAGACAAACGGACCACTAACTCTTTCATATAATCTTGATTTAAATCATTTACCTTGGTGATGCTCTTTATTATATCGCTTCTAATCTTCTCATCGTTTGGCATCCAATCACTAAAGATCCATAAATCATGATTGTCCCAATCTATAATTTTCTTATTATCGATAAATTTTAAGGTAACAGTATTCATCTCAGCTGTAGCAACTCTACCGGACATTTGTGAAAACCAAAAAGCAGGGAATAAACTGGCATACCAAGGAGATTTAGCATATCCGCGAAGTTCATTCAGACTCCACTCAGTGCTCATTTCATCTGCTAATTTAGGTAGTTTCGAAGCATCAATAAATTGGAACACTCTCGTTAAAAATGCTTTGGCCAAAACTTTATCATTAAGGTTTTTTGTAATATTAGTAAGTAGTAGATCGACTGAGTTCCAAGTTTCATCTCCAAGAGCAATATCAATTCCATAAAAAGGTAAAACTCGAGGTTCCCAGTGGATAACCTCCTCTAAAATAGATTTAATTTGAGATTTATTATCTGACTCTTTAGCAAGAAGAAGAAATCCAAACTTCTTTAAAAGTCCTTGGGGTAGCTCTTTTAAATTTT
Organism: uncultured Bdellovibrionales bacterium; assembly: GCA_963976925.1. GTDB lineage: Bacteria > Bdellovibrionota > Bacteriovoracia > Bacteriovoracales > Bacteriovoracaceae > UBA4207. The sequence continues at coordinate 11,727 of CAXBMT010000018.1, read as the reverse complement.
CAACATAATCTTGTAAAACAAGAGCATCTCTAGCTTTATCGCTCGATGGCTTAAAATTTAAAACCCTCTCAATAATTTGTCTTAAATTAGTAACATTTTGAAAGTGCTGATTTCTAATAGCGATAATGCTTTTTAAACTAGTAAGCTCACTATTTTTTAGTTTTGCCTTAACGAGATAATCATTCCATTCACTTTTTGAGTTATTTGCTAACCACCACCTAGTCTTTATATTTATTGGTAGTTTAGAATTACATCGATCATACCAAGCGCCCCATTTTTCATAGCTAGCCGTAGACTTATCATATGTTGTCTGAAGTGCTGCTAATTCTTGTCTAAAACTTAAAGAACAATCAGCTGTCGGTGGCTCGAACTTATCGGTTTGTAAGCGAAACCCGTTCTCACTTGTGACAGCGACAATACTTCCGTTTGGATTTTCGAGATTACTGAAGTTTAGAGAACTTTTTTTTTAGCCGCAGAGGTGAGAATATCATTTTGAGCATAAGCTGAATTGATAATCCATGAAGTTTCAAAGCCTGGTAATGGCTTATTAAGAATTGTTTTATAGTAATAAACTACGCCAATAATTAGGCCGATAAAGAGAAATAACAAAACATAGAGATATCTATCATTTTTTGAAATCGTTTTAGTATGAGACTTTGATTTTTTTGTTTTATTCTTTATTGCAGGATTCGATTTAGCTTTTTGAGTTGGAGCAGGATTAGATCTTTCAACCGGTTTCTTTTCTACGGCTTCAGGATGTGAAGGAGCATCATTGATTTCGATAGATTCTTCTTCTATCTCTTCTTTCAACTCAACTTTGATTTCAGGCTCTTCTTCTTGTTTTGGTTCTGCTTTAAGTCCTTCAAGAACGTTATTACCAAGAACAAGAGTCATATCATCTGTTTCCTCTTGGTCTTCTTCAATCGCATGCTCAGGTACTTCATCTGGTAAGTCATCTAAACCCACACTCATATCTGACATATCTGGATATTCTAGATCTTCATCAGATAATGGAGCTATCTCCTCATCTGGCTCTCTTCTTTCTTGAGGCTGTTGTGGCTTAGCTTTCGACGTGGATTTTGCTAAAAGTGTCTTAGCCTCAGTAATCGGATTAAAGCCTTGTGGTATTTGGTTATTAACATACTTTTCAAGGAGCTCTGTTTCTCTAAGAGCAAACCAGTAACCATTACCTGAGCTTAACTCGTCTTCAGCGCGAAGAGAATTTTTCTCGATTAGTTCGTGAACTTTTTTAATACTAACAGGCCCCAAGATCTGCATTGATCTTGTTCTAATTAGCCAATTTCTCTCACTCTTTTCAACCATTCTCTTTTACCATCTAGTTAATAAAGAATGCGATTAAGCCACGTAGGTCTTCATCATTAAAGCGAAGACCAGCACTTAACGTTCCACTTCTATTATTTTCAAGCGAGTCTTCCATAGCTAGGCGTGCATAGAAAACATTCCATAATTGCTGTTCTAAAGAAACTCTCAAGTTGATTCCAATTTCTTTACGATAATCAAAGGCCTCAAGCTTGAAGCGAGTGCCCCAACTTCTGATATCGTAATCAACCCCTAGGCCACCACTACTTTCGATGATCCCACCTCTAAATGTCCAAGGACCGACAATTCGTCCAATTTGGATATTAAAGCGAAATGTTTCACGATCTCTTTCAATTCTATTTTCCGTCGTTTGCACACCATTCACAGTAGAAATGATTGTACTTTCTTTGTCTGGTCCAACTTCAGAAGTCACGATACCAAGCAGATAGAAACGCTCAGGTGCAGGAAAGATTTTAAGGGCAAATGTACTTTCACTTCCGTAATCAGAGTTAGCCCCTGTGAAAACTTCTAGCTCGGTTCTAATGGCATCAACTCTTCCCATAAGTCGCTGAACACCAGCAAGAGTATTACTAACTTCATCAGCAATTTCTTCTTCAACTAAGAGCTTACCAACGGTGCCTTTTCCAGCCTTGACGTCCGCCACAAGGTTTTGAAGATCAACTGTCATTTTATCTACGCTGCCAAGAATCTTATGAACTTTTTGCAGAGCACTTTGCGGATCTTGTGTATTCGTTTGACTAGCAAGCTCATTAGAGAATTTGCCAAGGTCATCAATCATCTTATTAAGTTTTTGTTCATTGCCAGTGAGGATATTCTTTAGAGATGAGGTTGCATCACGCGCGTTAATGACCATTTCATCAACGTTTTCCATGATACGCTTAAGTGCTGGTCTCTCACCTTCAGGCGCCAATGAGTCTTTAATACTCTTTGTGATGACTTTTACATCTTGGAGAACGTCAGAGGCATCTTTAACAAGATTCTCCATCCCACCAGCTTCTTCAGCAATGAGAAAGCCCATTGAATCGAGACGATCATCACCTTTACCTACAGAAATCTCTAGGTATTTATCACCAAGAAAGCCCACAGTTTTAATTTTAAGTTTTGAATCCGATGGAATCTTAATAGATTCAAGCACTTCAAAGTTAATAAGTGCTTGGTTACCAGTAAGTTCGATATTTTTAATTCTACCAGCGTTGATACCCGCTACTTTAATTGGAGTTTTTGGAAAAATACCTGAGGCATCAGAAACGATTGTTCTGTAAGGAATATAATCGCCAAAACCAGATTGGTTTGACGTAATTTTAAATGACATAACGACAATAGAAGCCAGCGTCGCCAGGGCCATTAGGCCAACTTTAAACTCGTTCACTTAGAAGCATCCTTGCTTAATAAAACTAACCTACAGGTTAATAAACTCCTGAACCAATTCATTAGTCGATTTGGCAAATTCAGCAGCAGGTAAATACTCAACAATATTACCACGGTCGAGAAACGCTACATAGTCCGAAATTTGCAATGTTGCTCTGACATCGTGGGAAATAATAATTGAGGTCATCCCTCGGGATAAGTTATTTTTTTGAGTTGCTACAATTAGATCGTTGACCATTTTTGTCGTAATCGGGTCAAGTCCCGTTGTTGGCTCATCGTAAAGCATAATATGTGGAGAAAGTGCTAGTGCTCTGGCCAAACCAACACGTTTTCTCATCCCGCCAGATAGTTCAGATGGGAGTTTGTGAAAAGCTACCTCTTGAATATCGACTGAGATTAATAAATTACTCGCTCGCTCAAACATCTGCTCTTCAGTTAAATCTGTGAACTCGCGAAGAGGAAACATCACGTTTTCAATGGCTGTTTTAGAATCAAATAACGCAGCATACTGAAAAAGCATTCCAAAATTTCTTCTAAATTCTCTTAGCTGAACTTTATCGAGCATGGTCAAATCTTGCCCAAGTACTTCGATATGCCCGTGTGTTGGAAGCATAAGACCGAGAATATGTTTAAGCAGCGTCGACTTTCCTGCACCAGAAAAACCTAAAATTGTAACAATCTTATTTTTAGGAATAATAAAATCGAGATTATTAAGAACTGTGTGACCATCAAAAATTTTGGTCACCTTGTTAACGGCTACTGCTGTGTCTTTTGGATCAATCATAAAATTTTCACCAAAAAGCTTGTTAAGAAGTAATCTAGTACTAGAACTGAAATCATCCCCCAAACAACGGCTTGGTTAGTTCCCTTACCTACTCCTTCAGCACCTTTTGTCACACCAAAACCAAAATAAGTTCCAATGACAGAGACGATAAATCCGAAGAAGAAAGACTTAATGACTCCTTGATAAAAGTCGCTCATATGCATGAACTCACCAAGTTTTGATAAGTACATCGACTCATCAATCATCAATGCTTTTGTTCCAACAACATAAGAGCCAACATTACCAATAAAAAGGAATAGGCACGAAAGCATCGGCATACAAAATGTTGTAGCGATGATTCTTGGAACTGCTAGATATTGAATACCGTTGATCCCCATAACTTCAAGTGCATCAACTTGTTCAGTAACTTTCATGGAACCAATCTGGGCTGCCATGGCAGAGCCAGCTCGACCAGAAACAATAAGCCCAGTTAAAACGGGAGCAAGCTCTTTGGCCAATGATAAAGCAACAACAGGTCCCACAAGAGAATCAACAGAGATTAATTGAAAACCAAAGTAAACTTGGTATGCCATCACCATTCCAGTGAAAGCGCCAGAAAGACCCACGATTATAAGGGACTTGTTTCCAATGAAATAAAACTGCTCAAAGATAAGCTTCAAACGAAATGGAGGTTTTAATCCCCAATAAAAAACACGTCCGGTAAAGTTTACGATTGCACCCAAGCCGTCGACAGTTTCAATAACCTGTCTTCCGATTTTTTCAATTCGTCTATAAAGCCAACTTGTAGGCTTGGCGGGTGAGGATGCGTTCATGGGATTATGGTAGCTTGAAAACTCTAGGAATGCGAACAGACAATTGGCAAAATACCTCGTAGGGAATGGTCTTGGCGGCTTGGCAGAACTGCTGAAAAGTGTGCGGATTGTCATCCCATAAAGTCAACATATCACCTGCTTTGATACGACAATCTGATGTGCCTAAAAGTTGAACCATATCCATATTAACTCGACCAACAACATCGAGCAGGCTTGTCTCACCGACTTGATTCGTCACCGAGAAACTCATCTTTTGATAGCGATTATTAAAGCCGTCACCATAGCCAAGAGCGACAACAATGAGTAAGCCATCTTTGCTTACAGGACTTAGACCATAGCCAATAGGGTCACCCTTATTTACATGACGAGTTTGTAAGACTCGAGCCTTCAGTGAAGAGATAATTCTTCCATCCCAAACTGACTTCACCCCAGGAATAAGTGACGACGGGCCATAAATCATGAGTCCGGGTCTTACATGAGAATACTCAAGTCCAGTTTCTTGTTCTAATGCCCCAGAATTAGAGAGGGAGGTTGCTTCGATATCAAGTCCAAACGATTTAATCTCTTTTAAAAGATTAGAAAAGCTATCGATCTGTCTTTGATTATGGGCAATGTTGATATCTTGAGAAGCACATGCAAAATGTGACATGACATGGGAGATGCTAGCTCTCCCCTTTTCTTTAATCTTTCGACAAATTGATTCGACTTCAAAAACTTCTAAACCAAGTCGATTCATCCCTGTATTGAATTTTAAAACCAAAGGAAAGTTCTTAAAAGACGAGTGATTTAAAAAAATATCAAGATCAAATGGATTTGAAATGACTGGAGTTATTCTAAAGTCTTTATAAAAACTTATGCTTTCAGGATTATCCAATTGAGTATCTGAAAAAACAAAAATTTCAACTGGTGTACTTAAGTTTTGTCGCAACTCTAGGGCTTCAGATAAGCTTGCTACCCCAAGATTTTTAAGATCATTTTGCAAAAGGATTTTGGAAATATCCACGGCTCCATGACCATAGCCATGAGCCTTAACCATTGGAATAATTTCTTTGGAATTGGTGATTTTTTTTAGCTTAGCTACATTCTCATGCAATATATTTGTATCAACATAAAGACTAGCGCGCTCAAGCATCATTTACATATCTTGCGAAGGTGCAGATCTCCAAGGGCGACTTTTAGCAGGGATCACAACTTCGTTTTCTTTAACTTCCACTTGCTGTTGTTTTCTAGCAGCATTCTCTAAAATTGAAGTTTCTAGTCTCGATTGATCAATTTGATTTAAATAACCGATTGAAGAAAGTGGCACCATCTTCACTCTTGGCTTAAGACTTTGGCCCAGAACTAAATCAACATTTTCGAAGTATTTCCAATAAGGGAAACGACCGGCGAAAGCTTGCAGCGTTTTTAAAGTCGCATCAAGACCATCGTGATCAACCAGTAGACCGATATGAGAAACTCCCATAGCTGTTACTGTAAAATCGTTAACCTTTGTTTGCTTAAGTTTAGCAAAGAAATCGCGGTAGAAATTAGGCCACTGAAAGCGAACAGTTTTATAGCGACGAATAGTCTGAACAAGATCCCCAAAATCTAAGTCGATTAAAGCAAGCTTCTCTTTATTATTATTTCCACGAGCCGCTTCTGCCGGATTAACACCAAAAAGATAATCATCAAGCTTACCTAGGAGATCCCAAGGAGAAATCACACCGTCTTCACGTAAAGACTCTCCGCGATCACGTTGTTCGAAATAAAGATGAAGGCCTGAAAGAGCACGCTCAAGAGAATCCCAAGCAAACATATTCATAAATTCATCATTCTTAACTTTAAAAAATACTAGGCGATCTGGATTTTCACTAACTCCACGAACCGACAGCGCCATGATGTCGCCGCCCATAAGATCAAGAGTCACTTGTGAAGCCATATTTTGTGCGAAGAACTCAATTCCTCGAGCACAAGTTTTACCAAGCCATAAAGATGGAATTTCTCTAAATTTTCTACCACCAAGTTTTGGTGAAACGAGTTTTTGCCCCGTGCTTGATAATTCAAAAGTAGCGAATTCCTTAACGTCTTCCCAAGAGTCAGCCAAAGCTTCAACGGCTGAATTAAAATCAACCGACTTTTTTAAAGAATCAATCTGTTCTTCAAGTTTAATGAGTTTTTCATGGTAAGCATTAATCTGTTTATCTTGTTCAACTCTTTCAATGAGCTGATCAACTTGACGATCAAAGCGCTCACTTTCAATTTTAAGATTTTTATTTTCTGTACGAAGTTTATTTTGCTCGTTGAAAATTCTAAGTACGGTCTTAATCTGACCCTTTAGACTTACGCCTTTTCGGATCAAGCCAAGGTTTGGAATATCAAAAGTACTATATGTAAGTGCTTGAGTAGATTCAGTATACCAAAAAGCAGCTGAGATTTTTCCTGAACGAACCATTGGATGATCTTTAAATAAAAGATTGCCTTGGTTCATCGCTTTTACATCAACAACAGCAAGGGAAGATGTTCCATCCATGACACCTTTCCAAAACTCTTCAAGGCTTTGAAAAAGATGAGGAATCACACCGACAAGTCTAAAAACTTGTGAAACTTCACGAGCAGCTTCTAGATCATCCATTAAAAGAGCAACTGAAAGTTCATTTGTATTGTTCATATTCCTATCCCTTAACTAAATGATGCCATGTATGAGAACAACTCGTCCACAGCCTGATCCCCAGAAACGCTTATATCTGCACTTTCATAGAGACTAACTCGCTCATCATAGAGCTTTTGTAATTCCAATTTACCTTTTGCCGTCAAAGGACGGCTTTTATCGTCTTCAATTCTGGTCCAACAGTCCTCAAAGGGAGTGTTTAACCAAGCAAGTTTGCAACCTTTTGAGCGACAAGCTTTGCTCGTTTCTTTATTCAAAGCGCCTCCGCCGAGAGATACAACGATCGAATCGCCCTTTAGACCGCCACTTAGGCGCATCACAAGTTCGCTTTCTTTGCGCCGAAACTCGCTCCAGCCCCACGCTTCAATTTGTTCAGCTAAGGGTTTGTCGCCTGCGATGACTTCATCTGTATCAATGGCCGGAATATCTAAACGCGACGCAAGTTCTTTTGCCAAAGTACTTTTGCCTGCTCCAGAAAAACCACATATAAACAGTCGCACTACGACCTCCAAACGACATATTAGCAACTTGGAGCTAGTTCGAGCTAAAATCAGTAAAGATTACATCGACACAATGCATCAAGTGAATAAAAACCACTTGCCGTAGCAATTAGAATACGTTAACTATTCACCTTCAAAATAGTACTAAATCTAGCTGAATGTTAGCGGAGTTGTTATGGCAGTACCTAAGAAAAGACATAGTGTTTCACGCAAAGGTAAGCGTCGCGCTGGTCAACATCACAAACTATACGGAAAAAGCGTTATCGCTGATCCAACAACTGGTGAATTTGCTTTGCCTCACCGTATCTCTCCTTCAGGAGTATACAAGGGCAAAAAAGTTTTTGAAACTAAAGCAGATCGTGAAGTTGAGGGGAATGAAGAGGCGTAAAACCTGTAGGTTTTCCCTTGTCATTTCAGACACAAGACCAAAGAATGAACGCGGGCTCCCTACAAGGAGCCCGTTTTTATTTTAAGGAGCAATCCAATGACGCTATTTAAATCTAGAATCCTCTCAACCGGAATGTACGTCCCTAAAAAAGTTGTTCATAACCGTGATCTTGAAAAAATTGTTGAGACTTCGGATGAATGGATTTTTGAACGTACTGGAATTCGCGAAAGAAGAATTTCAAGCACTGAAGGTGGAGAATTTCCAAGTGACATGGCACTAGCTGCTTCACTTGATGCTCTCAAAGCTGCCAATCTTGAACCAAACGATATCGATATGATTATTTTTGGTTCTGTTACCCCTGACTTTAAACTTCCAAATACCGCCTGCGTTCTTCAACAAAAACTTGGTATCACTAATAACTGCGCTGCTCTTGATATTGCAGCAGCATGTTCTGGCTTTGTTTACGGTGTAAACATGGCCGACTCTATGGTGAAAACAGGTTTAATGAAAAATATTTTAGTCGTTGGCTCTGAAATGCTTTCGACTGAAGTTGACTGGGAAGATCGTAACACATGCATTCTTTTTGGTGATGGTTGCGGTGTTGCTATCGTGTACTTTAGGTGCAGATGGTAAAGGCGCTGAATTTTTTGATCAACCAATCGGTGGCGCGGTTCATCCAATAACTGCTGAACACTTAACTAATAGAACTCACTTTATGCATATGAAAGGCAAAGAGATGTTCAAAGTTGCGACAAGAACATTGGCTGACAATGCTCGCGTCGTGATTGAAAAAGCTGGTATCTCAATCGATGAAGTTGATTGGGTTGTCCCTCACCAAGCCAATATTAGAATTATTGAAACAACGGCTAAACTTCTTGGCATCAATATGGATAAAGTTATCGTCAATATTGAAAAGTACGGCAACACATCTGCTGGAACTGTTCCGATTGCTTTTCATGAAGCTATCGCTGACGGAAGAATTAAGCGTGGTGATGTTGTTCTTTTTGATGCTTTTGGTGCCGGTCTAACTTCTGGGGCTACTCTTCTTAGATATTAAAAGAGGTCATCTTGAAAAATATAACTGCAATGTTTCCAGGCCAAGGCTCACAGTATGTGGGGATGGCAAAATCTTTCGAAAATTCTGAGTGGATGAAGAGAGCTGATGCAGCGTTAGGGTTTTCTCTTTCAAAGATTATGCTTGAAGGCCCTGAAGACGAATTAAAACTAACGGCTTACACCCAACCGGCGATCCTGACTCATTCGGTTGCTTTGTTTGATAAGCTTCAAAAAGAGAACGTTAAAATTGCACGTGTGCTTGGCCACTCTGTTGGTGAGTATGCGGCTCTTGTTGCTGCGAAAGTCTTAAGCTTTGAAGATGCCGTCATGGCAGTTCATCTTCGTGGCAAATATATGCAAGAAGCTGTTCCTGTCGGCGCCGGTAAAATGGTTGCCGTGATGAAGGTTCCAGCCGAAACGATTGAGCTTGCTTGTAAAAGCTCATCGACTGCTGACGAGCAAGTCATGCCAGCAAATTATAATGAGCCGGGACAAATTGTGATTTCAGGCCATGCAGGTGCTTGTGAGCGCGCTGTTAAATGGCTTGAAGAAAATTATAAAGAAGCTCATCGTTGTATTGAACTTAATGTATCAGCTCCCTTTCACTCAACTTTAATGAAACCTGCTGGCGAAAAGCTGGCGGCTCATTTTGAAACCATTAAATTTAATGCTAACGAAATTGCCTACATCGCAAATATCGACGCTATAGAATACGCTTCAGGCACAGATGGTGAAGTGATTAAGAAAAACTTAATCGCACAAGTCGATGGCTCTGTAAGATGGACTCAATCAGTTGAGTCATTACCAGCTGACCTTTGTGTTGAGTGTGGACCTGGTCGCGTTCTTATGGGACTTGGGCGAAAAATTAATCGTGATTTAAAAATCATCTGTCTTGATAAAGAAGATGCATTCAATGAACTACAAGGAGCTTTATCATGAGCGCCATTTTTTCAGATTTAAAAGACAAGTCTATCCTCATTACTGGAGCCACTCGTGGAATCGGTCGTGATATTGCTAGAAGTTTAGCAGCTCAAGGTAGTCAGATTGTTTTTAATTACCGTGAAGGCAAGGCTGATATTGCTGAAGGTTTGAAAAAGGAACTTTTAGAATTAGGAGCAAGCAAAGTTGATGCTCTAGAGTTTGATGTAACTGATGCTAATGCCATCTCAACCAAACTTGGCGACTTTGTTAAAGAAAATGGTCCTATTACTGGCGTTGTTAATAATGCTGGGATTTCAAAAGACCAAATTATTCTTCGTCTCAAAGAAGCTGATATCGATCAAGCATTGGATGTTAATCTTAAAGGTCCAATTCTAGTTACTGTTGCTCTTTCGCGCGGTTTTCTAAGAGCTGAGAGTGTTTCAATTGTTAATGTTTCATCAATTGTTGGACTCATGGGTAACCCATCACAGATCGCTTATGCTTCATCAAAAGCTGGATTGATTGGATTTACGAAGTCACTTGCTAAGGAATTAGCCTCTAGAAAAGTTCGCTGTAACGCTATCTGTCCAGGCTTCATTGATACTGACATGACAGAAACTCTAGATCCAAAAGTAAAAGAGGGCTATCTATCTGGAATTCCACTACAAAGATTCGGAAATCCTACTGAAGTCGCGAATCTTACATGTTTCTTATTAAGTGATTGTAGTTCTTACATTACTGGTGAAGTGATTAAAATTGACGGTGGACTTTATATCTAAAACGATGAAATATACCGGAAATTAGTAAAAATTTTGTAACGAGATTAGATAAATATAGTTAGAATATCAGGCGATTGTTAAGGAGCCATTTATGCAAGAAAAAGTAATGCAATTAATTTCAGACGCAACTAAAGTAGACATCTCAAAGATCAATATCGAAACTAGTTTCGTTGATGATCTAAACCTTGATTCACTCGACATCGTAGAGCTTATGATGAAGATGGAAGATGAGTTTGGAGTTGAGATTCCTGAAGAAGACGCTGAAGGCCTTAAGAAGGTTTCAGATGTTGTAAATTATCTTCAGAAGAAGCAATAAAAAAAAAGCATCAAGCCCCGAAAGGGGCTTTTTTTATTTGGAGGCACTATGGCGGGTAATCGTGTAGCTGTCACTGGCATGGGAATGATCAATGGTCTTGGTCATAACCTCGAAACAGTTTGGAAAAATCTCTTAGCCGGTAAATCTGGCATTACTACTATTGAAAATCATGACATGGAAAAGTTTCCAGTTAAGATTGGTGGTGAAGTCAAAGGCTTTTCTATTTCAGAAGATCTGCTTGAAGCAAAAGAAGCTCCTCGCTATGATCGCTTCATTCACTACGCACTCCATTCATCTAAAGAAGCTCTAACTCAAGCGGGCCTATATAATAACTTAGATGGATATGATCCTGCGATGATGGGAACGATCCTTGGTGTTGGTATGGGGGGATTCCCAATCATTGAAGCATCTCACAGAGATCTTATTGAAAAGGGACCAAGAAGAGTTTCTCCATTCTTTATTCCTGCCATCATTCCAAATATGGCACCTGGATTAGTTTCAATTAGATTTAATCTTCAAGGTGTGAATTATTCTATTTCATCGGCATGTGCTTCAGCATCTCATGCGATCAGTGCAGCAGCCTTTGAGATTATGACAGGCAGACAAGATGTGATGATCACAGGCGGGTCTGAATCAGTGCTTACTGATCTTCCGTTTTCTGGTTTTATTAATATGAAAGCACTGTCTAAAAATGACGGTGACCCTGGAACTGTTTCTCGTCCTTTTGATACAGGTCGTGATGGCTTTGTTATGGGCGAAGGCGCTGGTGTTCTTGTTTTAGAAAACTTAGAAAAAGCAAAAGCTCGTGGAGCAAC
>CAXBMT010000017.1:0-22715 GCA_963976925.1 uncultured Bdellovibrionales bacterium | reverse complement strand
TTTCATCATAGAAGCATAGATATAACAGTTTTTATGCACCGGGTCACCTGGACTTAAATATTCTTATATTATCTACATAGCTTTCAAGCTAAGTATCTGAAACTTAATGGAAATTGTACTTATCGTCTTGGCTGGCGAAAGAGATCTGTATAGGTTTATATGGATTTTTTAACTGAATTTAGGGGTAAGACAATGAAGCAAGAAGCTCAATGTTCATGCGGCCAACTTAAGGCCACTGTTGATTGTGAGATAACTAAGACTTCCATTTGCCATTGCTTTGAATGTCAAAAACGAACTGGAAGTGCCTTTGGTATTCAGACACGTGTTGAGCGAGACAAGGTTCTCATCGAAGGAGAATCAACGACTTTCAAAAGAACGGGTGATAGTGGTGGAGTGGCAACATTTCATTTTTGTCCTAAATGCGGATCAACTGTTTTCTGGGAGCTTGATGGAATGCCTGACTCAATTGTGATTGCGGCCGGCTCGTTTTCAAATCCTAAACTTCCAAGTCCTACCTTTATGGTTTACGGGAATCGAATGCATCACTGGCTAACCATGCCTGAAACAGCTGTTGAGTACTTTATGACATAACCGAGTATTCTGATTTTATTGTCGCCCATAGGTGATAATTGTCATGAATCCCGATTCAAAGTTTTGCAACATTAAGTCGATAAGTGTTCATAACTTTATTGTATAAATCGACGAGGCAAATGACCAAACAGGCTTTAACCCCAAAAAATGAAGCAGAAAGACTAGAGCTTCTAAGGGAACTTGAAATCTTAGATACGCTGGAGGAGCAAGGTTATGACGATTTAACTCGTCTTGCTGCTTTGATATGTGATGCTCCTATTTCTTTAGTCAGTTTGGTCGATAAAGATAGACAATGGTTTAAGTCTCGCCACGGTCTTGATGCAAAAGAAACACCAAGAAATATTGCCTTTTGTAGTTACGCTCTTTTAGAAAGCAAAACCTTTTATGTTCCGAATGCTGATGATGATAAAAGATTCTTTGATAATCCTCTTGTTAAGTCTGATCCAAACGTTAAGTTTTATGCCGGAGTTCCTTTAGAGTTAGAGCCAGGGCTTCGCTTAGGTACTTTATGCGTGATCGATAACAAGCCAAGAGAACTAACTAACGAACAGCTAGAAGCATTGGAATGTTTAGGAAGACAAGTCACCTATCTTTTAGATCTTAGATTAAAAAATAGTCGATTAAACCAAATTAAAGACAAACAGAATTTAAGTTTGAAAGAGATGAGAGGCGAGCTTGAAACTAAAAAGATGTTAGAGCGAACTCAACAGGCTGCTAAAATCGGAAGCTGGCAAGTCGATCTCAAGAACAATAAATGTTACTGGTCCTCAATGACTTATAAAATTCACGAAGAAGATCCCTCAAAAGAGATTTTTGTCGAAGACGGTATTAAATACTACTCAAAAGCATATATTCCAATTGTTCGAAAGTGTTTAGAAGAAGCTATCAGTGATGGCAAAGATTGGGACGAAGAGCTTCAAATAAAGACAGCTCAGGGCAAATTAAAGTGGGTTAGAGCAATCGGCCATCCAGTCTTCATAGACAACGAACTCGTCCTTTTAGAAGGTACTTTTCAAGATATTTCTGCAAGAAAAGAAAATGAAGATCATGCAGAGAACCTCAATCGAAGACTTACACTTGCACTTAAAGCATCTGGTGTTGGTGTTTGGGAATGGAATCTCATCACTAATGAGCTCATCTGGGATAAGCAAATGTACAATCTCTATGGCATTAAAGAATCTGACTTTGAAGGCGCTTACATGGCTTGGGAGAAAGGTCTCCACCCTGATGACAGAGAAAGTTCTTCTACTCTTATTCACCTAGCGACTCAGGGCAAAGCTAAATTTGATACTGAGTTTCGAGTTCTTTGGCCTTCTGGAAATATTCGAAACATACGTGCATTAGCAGACGTCGTTTACGATGATGAAGGTAAGCCTCTAAAAATGATCGGGGTGAATTGGGATATTACAGAATCGGTACATACCAAGGCGCAACTAGCTGAAGAAAAAGAAAGAGCAGAGCAACTGCTTCAAGTTAAGTCCGCTTTCTTAGCAAATATGAGTCATGAAATTAGAACGCCGTTAAATGGCATCGTAGGTTTTACTCAGCTTTTAGCGCAGAAAAACCTAACGGATGAAGTCTCTGATTACGTTGGATATATTAAGTCATCGAGTGAGAGTTTGTTGGTAATTATTAACGACATTCTAGATGTTTCTAAAATTGAGTCAGGTAAGTTAAATATTGAAAATGTTCCATTTAATTTAAAAAAGAAGGTCGAAGCTTCAATTAAAAATTTTGAGGCGTCGGTTCTGCATAAAAATATTTCTTTAACTTACAAAATTTCAGATGAAGTGCCTGAAGTTATCAACGGTGATCCCTTCAGGTTGAAACAGATACTTTTAAACCTTATTGGAAATGCCATCAAATTTACAGAAAAGGGCTCAATCTCAATTGATGTCGACGTTTCAAAAAAACTAGATAATGACTTTTTTGAATTACTTTTTAAAATAACTGATACAGGTGTTGGTATCCCTAGTGATTCTGTTGAAAAACTTTTTAAGAATTTCGAGCAAGCTGACTCATCGATTACCAGAAAATATGGCGGAACTGGACTTGGGCTATCCATTTGTTCAAGTTTAGTTAACCTTATGGGTGGTGAAATCTCAGTGAAAAGTAATTTGGGCGAGGGTTCTGTTTTTAGCTTCACGATCGTTGCTGAAAAGAACGATCTATCAACGGATAGTGATCTTCAAAATACACCATTAGAATCTACTGATAGTTTGGGGTTCAATAAGAATATAGAAATTCTTGTGGCCGAGGATAATAAAGTAAATCAAATTATGTTTCGTGAAGTTTTAAAGAAAGCTGGTTTTCAATCAGTCGATTTTGTTAAAAATGGTCAAGAGGCGGTTGATGCTGCGAACTCTAAATCTTACGATGTCATTTTTATGGATGTGCAGATGCCTATCATGGATGGCTACACGGCAACCAAAATCATTAAAGAGCAGGCGACGAAATCTCTTCCAATCATTGGTCTTTCGGCCAACGTCTTTCAAGAAGAAAAAGATAAAGGCATACAATCTGGTATGGATGACTATTTAGAAAAACCCATCAATATCGAAAAATTGATGCAGGTTCTAAGTCAAATTAAGTAATATTAATTTATCTTGCTAACTAACCGATAAGTAACCATGAAGAGCTTCATCCTATGTCTGCTTAGTCTGTGCTCCTTTGCCTTAATGGCAAGTGAGTCCTGTATCCACGATAAAGATACCTTTCGCTGTGTGAAGTATGTCAGAAACTACGACGCTGATACCATCACCTTTAACGTACCGGGTGTGCACCCACTGATTGGCGAGAAGATCAATGTACGCGTTAGTGGTGTCGATACACCTGAAGTTAGAACCAAAGTCGCCTGTGAAAAACAAAAGGCACGTGACGCTAAACGCTTAGTTGAAAATCTCTTAAAGCACGCCAAGCGAATTGATCTGACTGGTGTGAGTCGTGATAAGTACTTTAGAATCAACGCCGATGTCGTGATTGATGGTAAATCTCTATCCAGCTATCTACTTAAAAACGGCCTGGCCTATTCTTATGATGGTGGAACCAAGAAGAAAGTGGATTGGTGCAAATCGAATCGCGAGATTGCGTCAGAAAAAAAGTAACTAGAATGTATATCCCAGCTTATAAACTAATGAGTAATACTCGGAATAAGTCTTATTCGGGGATTCTTGAAAGATAAAATTCACCCCAGTATAGATTCCTTTAAACACGTAGGCGGTATATCCCGCTTGGTAGCGAAAAGTAGCTTCTACCGTAGAGGTGTCAAAGTTGTCGTTAAAGGTCTCAACGTAGGATGGACCAGCAGCAACGCTTAGATCGAAAGTACCGAGAGGTGTGTGAAAATTCCCTCTTGCTCCAACGAAGGCCGAAATCCTTCTCATTTTAATATTGGCAACACTCGCCCTGAGGCCAGCGTCAGTTGTATAGAGCTCAGATTGCTCAAAGGAAATATCTGGAAAGAAATCATAGTCGAAGGCAAAGCCAGCAGGTCCTGGGTTTCTTTTCGTAACCGACACACCATAACTTTCAGATTCATTAGATTTATAATCAATATCATTCACGGTGACATAATGCTCGTCATAAGCCAGCTTCGCTTCAATAGAGTTGAAGTCTAAAACAGAACAGCTGCTAAAAAGAAGTAAGGCCAATAGGGCGAGAGTGATAATTTTCATCCATAAACTGTAGCAGGCTAAACTTTGATCTCAAAGGGTTAATTGGATTTATGAGATTACGCACTCTTCTTGAACTTTATTGAAACCTCAAACCCAAGATCGTTAGCAATCCCAATCAAGCGATCGATCGTAAAGCGTTTTAGCGACATCACACGAATACGTGACAGATCGGCTTTATGAAGACCAGTAAGTTCTTGTGTTTTATCTGTGCCGATATTCACAGAGATATCAATAATCTTAGCCGCTATTTGAAACTTTAATATTTCTTTGGGGTCAGTTACTCGTTTAGAGTATTTGAGCTTATCGGTATCTATATCGTATGGGTTCATGTCGCTAGTATATCTCTAGTTGGCAAATCTGCCAACAATATTGAATCAACTACTATATTCAAAGACGCCTATGATGAATTAAATTTAAACTCTTGATTTTATTGAGATAAAATAACAACCAAATCAATATTAAAGGCAGACCCAATTGAAACACTTTAAAGCGACTCTTCTTCTTTCAATATTGCTCTTCTCATTCATGGCACAAGCCAAACTTTCCTTTAAGTGGCTAGGCATTTCAGGTTTCGTTCTAAGTGATGAAAAAACCACCTTAGTCTTTGATCCTGCTACGTCGAGAGTTGGACTCTTAGACTTTCTGCCTTTTACAACAGTCCAAAGTGATAACGACGAAGTTGATTACTGGCTCGAGCGTTGTGGTGTTACTTCGGTCGATGCCGTCTTCGTCAATCATGCCCATACAGATCATGTCATCGACGCTCCTTATGTCGCACGAAAATTTAAAGCGAAGCTCTATGGCTCAAGCTCAGTCATGAACGTTGGGCGTGGTCAGGGACTTAACAATGATCAGCTCCAAGAGGTAAGCGTAGGCGGTGAGTGGAAAGTTGGTGACTTTAGCATTACTGCCTTTTCAATTCCCCATTTGCCTCACGTTCTTGGAATCACGCTGATGGATGGAGATATTACCTCACCCCTAACGTCGCCCACCTCTGCCTGGAATTACCGAGCGGGAGAGACATTCAGTTATTATATTTCACACCCACAAGGCAATATTCTTTTTCAGGCCATTGGCCGCGTGACTGACATTGATCCACTCAAGGATTTAAAGGCAGATACACTTCTTCTTACTATCGCCAACAGAGTCTCTACAGAAAATCTGATCAAGCGCTTTAATACCACAGGTGCGAAAACCGTTATTCCTCTGCACTACGATAATTTCTTTAAGAAGATGAAGAGAGAGGGAGAGATTGATGAGCTTTGGGGAGTGAAGACGTGGGAGTTTAAGGAGAGTGTTTCAAAGAAGGCGGCAGGGGTTAATGTTGTTTGGCCGGGGTATTGTGAGGGGGTTGGGATTTAGGAGAGCCGTTTATAAAATCTTTGGGAAATGTACTATTTCTACAAAAGTGCGTGATTCTCTTTCGAAAACCGTGTCAAAATGATGCAGCTTTTTCAAAAGAATCACTTACTTTCTAACTTACGCGACTTTCTCAGGTCCATCCGAAGCATCAGCTTGAACTTCAACGGTTTCTTTTTGATCCTCGCAAGTCTTATTCTTCACAGGCTTCGCATTCAGCTTCTTAATCATCTTGGCATTAATATCACCAACTTCAGCCTTAATAATCTGATTCTCAACGATGTCCTTGACCGCTTCTTCTGAGACTTTGAGATTATGAAAAGCTGATAGCTCACGGGCAATAGAGCGAATGATCTTATTACTTCATGCACAAGCGTGGCGGCGGCATTTTTTCCCGACTTAACTTTGTGCAGTTGCCATTTTACGGAATTGGTCACGATAAAATAGTCGGTGTTGGTGGTAAGACAGTATTTTAGAGTTTGATCGATAACCGCTTGACCTAAATCAACGGAACTCGCCTTGGCCTCGACCACAAAATCAAAACGATCCGATTTATTTTTAAGTGGCCCATCACTTAGCTTAACCACGTAATCAATGCGACCGCCTTTTTCACGCAGCTCAGTCTTTAGTTCGTGGTATTTGTCGTAACCCAAAACGTAATGAAAGATATCATTTAAAAGAATGCGCGTGTCCTCTTCCGTCGCCGCCTTGCCGCGCGCTTGAAGCGAGTTAACCAGTGGCACGAACTTTTTTAGCTCTTGAGAAATAGATCTTTTGTGACGGATGGGAACCTTATACATCTTAACCTCGTGGATAGAATATTTGTGAGGTCTTATCGGTTGGTGGAAGTGTTTCGCGAGTTAAGAAAAATTAATAGGTTTGCGAGCAGATAGGTCGGTTGATGGAACTTTTAACATGTCTCTTGTAAAAAATCATATACAAGGGAAAATAGAAGAAATCGTTGTGGTACCCAATAAAAAGTCCGTCGTTATTCCTCGAACATAGCGTTGTAAAGACAATAGCACGTGCTCTGAAAAATAATCACGCATTTTTTAAAAGATCATTATTCTATAATCATGAGTGGGCTATATTAAGAAGTCGTAACAAATAGACGTCGTAGGTGAAAAGTGAAATTAAAGAAGATAATCATTAAAAATTATAAAGGTCTAAAACATGAAGTTTTTGAACCGACAAACTTTTCTTGCTTAGTCGGTGAGAATAATGCTGGTAAGTCTTCACTTATGCAGGCAATTGATCACTCTCTTAATTTAAGAAGTAAGATTGACGAGAGGTTCTTTTATGATACGAGTCAGTCAATTATTTTTGACTGTTTTTTTGAAAATGTGACAGAAGCTGATTTAAACAGGCTTGATGAAGTTCATAGGTCTAAGTTGGCAACTGAAATATATAATAATAAATTCTCTTATAGGTTGACTGTAAATTGTAATGAGAAGGCAAACATTAAAATATTAAAACTAATACCTAAGAATGAAGCACTTCGAAAAGATTTTATAGATAATATATTTAAGGGGAAAATAAATAAAACTGACTTGGAAAAAATTATGTGCACTCATTATTCGTCAGTGAACATTCCAGATACAGTTAATCAAAAAAAATGTAAAGAAGTGATTAATGCTCATATTGATAACTTAACCGCGGAAGAGCTTGAGTTGGGTGAATCTCCTTTGCCCTCAGGAATAAGTCAGTCAATCAGTAATCTTCTTCCGGAAGCTATTTATATACCCGCTGTTAAAAATCTGGAAGAGGATGCTAGGTTTGTTAATAACAAAGGAACAAGTTTTACTAAAATTATCCAACTTATATTAGACGATATAAAAGGTGACTTTGTTGTTTTTAATGAGGCGATGTTAGATCTAAATAAAAAATTAAATAAATTTGAAGGAGAGGGGGGAGAAATCATTGATGAAAGGCACGAAGAGGTAAAAGAAACAGAGTTGCGAATAGAGCATTTTCTTAAAAAGAACTTCCCATATGCAAAAGTTGATCTTGAAATTCCTCCCCCTGAGTTAAAGTCTGTCTTCAGCTCTGCCAAATTATGGATTGACGATGGCTCAAAAGATCTTGTGGATTCTAAGGGAGATGGGATAAAGAGATCACTGATTTTTTCCTTGCTACAGGTGTACGTTGAAAAGCTAGAAAAAAGGAGGGTTAATGAAGCTTCTGGTGAAATAGCGAAAAAGCCATTAGTCTTTCTTTTTGAAGAGCCAGAGTTATATTTGCACCCAAGTTCTCAGATGATACTTTTTAAGACCTTGGAAAGTATATCAAAAGACTATCAAGTGATTGTAACAACTCATTCTCCAGCGTTTTTTTATCCAGGAATTACCGCTGATTTTACTAGAGTTGAAAAAATTGATCATGAGCCAAAGCCGATTGGAAAGCTTCATAGTATAAACTTTAATTTATCTGAAGGAGATGCACAGACATTTAAACTAGCCAAGTATGAGCATGCAGATGCTGCTTTTTTTAGTAGTAAAGTTATCCTATTCGAAGGAGAGTCCGATGAGTTTTTCCTTGGTCATATTGCAAAAACCCTTAATAATGAATATGACTTTTCGGTAAATAATATTTCATTGGTTCGGTGTGGAGGGAAGGGTAGCTTCCGACGGTATAAGGAATTTTTTAAAACATTTGGAATCGAAGTAGTGATTATATGCGATTTGGATTGTATAGTTTCAAATTTTGAATCACTTTTGCCTTCAGATGAATCTAAAGAGTTGAGGAGTAGTATTTTACAGGAAATTTCTAAAAAGATTGAATTAGGAGCTATAACTGGAGAAGTTTCTGAGAAGAAAATTAAGAAATCTATTCAAAAAGAACGATGGGCAGACGCATATTTTGAACTAAAACACTCGATAGAACAGTTAAATGTAGGCGATCCTTTAGGGGCTGATCACGTTCAAAAAATTTCGGAGTTATTCAATTGGGAAAATGAGTTTAAATTACTTAATGCACTTGAAGATAATGAGAAAGCAAAAGAGTTGATTTTACCTCTTATTATCAAGTTGAGAGAAGAGAAAATATTTATTCTCAAAAAAGGTGCGATTGAAGCTTATTATCCGAAAGGGGTCACGGGTGCTTCCAAGCCAGAGAAGGCAATTAGTGCAATAGATATGATTACAACACCTGCTAATGTAATAGTTCTCTCTGAGAAAGAAGAAAATGAAAAAACTGAATTAGAAAATATAATAGAATCACTTGTGTAATTAGATATGAAACTAAGAAAAGAGCTTGTAGAGCCATTGTTTGATGAAGCAGAATCTTTTAACGCTTGTTTAAACTCTCACGGTTTATATAACTCATTTCAGTTTGTACTGAGACTATCTCCAGAAGTTCACAGAAAAATAAAGGCCTTCCACAACCAGGGAGTAAAAACAATAGATGGGACTTCTTTTGAAAACTTTCAGGCATATTCAACTTATTTACATGAAACTATACATTGGTGGCAGCATATTGGAAGTACATTTGGATTTATCCAAAGCCTTATATATCCGACACAAACATATATGAATTTGAGTCATGCAAAAGATTTTATTTCCCAAATCGGGAAGTTTAAGTCAATTATTTGTTGGTTGGAAAAAAAATCATCTACAGCGCCAGTAGAACATCAACAAATCGCAAATATAATTACTAACAATTATTTTGATACAGAATTTTTTAGACTGATGATGCATAGTCCTTCATTTGTAAACAAGGTGATCAATACCCCTTTTTTTGAGTCACAGGGCCATTCTGCATTTATTACATATGGGAATGTTATTAACTTGCTTGAGCGATCGATCGATATTGAGCGGGATCAATCTGTTTTTCCTAAGTATGACTCATGGAGTGATTATTTTAAAGAATTAAGGGATGAAAAAGTAGATGGCTATTTTTACAATGGTAAAGTTTTTGTGCCTAAAATAGGAGCACTTCATATTTTGGAGGGGCAAGCAAGATTTTCTCAAATGCAGTTTTTATCATCAGTTCTTTTGCACGAAGTAAGCTTTGATTTCTTTAAGAATGAAGGAATGCTTTTTGGTCAGTATATTGAAGCTTTTAATTTTTTCTTGGAGAAAATAAAGAAATCTTATCCAGAGAAGTTGAATGACCCTATTGTTTCGCTTTTCCTTCTTGTGTGTGATTTATCGCTGAACCCAGGAGAGGGGTTTCCACTTGAGCTTAGAATTGATAGAAATTTTATTAAATCTATTGATCCAGGAATTAGATTTTTAAGTTTTACTGATTTGATATCTAAGAACGTTGATGAATATTTAAAATATTTGAATAACTTGGATCGAAGAGAGTATTTCACATTGGGAAATTTACTATGTGAGAAATGTGGTTTTTATACACCATCGGTGGTCATGAGGAAGATTTTAGATTGGAAAGAAAGTTGCCCAAATATTAGAGAAGTATTGAGGGAGTCAGAGAATTTTGAATACCAGCCACTAAACCTACCGATAAGGATCTTACTCTCACATTTTATTAAATTTACGGAAGATAAGTTTAAGTTTCCAGAATTTTTTTGTTGGCCGGGGATTCATAAAGTTGGTGAGTCAGTGAAACCGGAATATATGGATGTATTTAATCGTAATTTAGCTCTTTTTGTAGACCATCCAGTTAAGCACGGTATTTATACAGGCTTCAAATCAGAAGTTAATAAAGAGACAGAAAAGAGGATAATAGAATCATTTTATCAGAATAATGTTGCATACAACCTATTTAGGCACTGGATTACTTCAAAAGATGACTTTGAGTATGAATATACTTGGCTGACTCACGATGCTACATTGGAGGAGTATATTGATTTTTGTGATCGAACTTTTAAAGGTTTGGTTGGAATTAACTTTAGAGATCTTAAAAAAGTGTGTAGTTAGTTGTAATAGCGGTACCCGCAGACTTTTACGTAAGCGGCGCTCCCGGCTAGGTGTGATGGAGCTGTTATTTACAAATTACCAGTTTAGTAATTAGCTTTAACTAAACTTTCACTTTTTCAATTGAAGCTCCATTAACACCAAATAACTCTAAGCGCGCTTCGATCTTGTCAGGTTCTTTATCGAAAATCATTACTTTGTATTTCTCGCCGATTTTGTTCTTTGTTTTGAAAGCTTCAGTTAGTAAAATAGTGACTTCAATATCTAAAGCATTGATCCCCAGTCCCCAAAAGACGATTAAAGATGATTTTTGTAGCGCTAAAATTGCTTCGCAGTGAATTGCGCCACTGTAAACAGACTGATCACGAGTTAAGCTAAAATCTACCGAAGTCTCTGACGGAAGGTAGATCGCATCAGATTTGAGTAAATTCCCATGTATCGCGAGGAACAAGCGTGGCCCAAGAGCTTCCAGCTCATATGTATTCCAATTAGTTGTGACAATCATCGTATGATCTATATCAATGTACTTTCGAATTATATCTGCTTGCTGGCTTCTAAGTATGATTTCTTTATCAACTGTAGATCTCCTAAGTTCTTCGGCCAATATTCGCTTAAAGTCTCTAAGCTTCACTGTAGTTTTCTGAAGTTGGTTGCGTTGAATCTCAATCTCATGAGGTCGGCATTTTTCCAAGTAGTCTCTATGATATCTTGGTCTAAAGACTAAGCTCGCCATAAATAGGTTGGCTGTTTCCGGGTCATTCACAATATGGCCAGATGCACGTTGGATTGCTCTATAAACTGGTGCCCATGCATTCTCTAATGCACCAGAACCAATTAATACAGTGTGATTAACTTTCAAGTAGTTCACGAAAACCTTTAAAATACCTTAAAAAAAGGTTCCAACACACTTATGGTACATGTCTATAAAGTAGTCTTTTTAGATTACTGAGTTAGCCTCGATTTTTTTTGCAAAATTTGATGTTTGACCATTTGTTTCGCAAGCCTCTCAACAATAGGAACTACTACTGAATTACCAAAGCACTTGTAGGCTCTTGTGTCGGAAACAGTAATTTTAAACTTTTTAGGAAAACCCATTAATCGAGCACACTCTTGAGGAGTTAGTCTTCTTGGATTTTTCCTAGGGCCTTGATCAATCAATATTTCAGAACCATCCTTGTAATAACGAGCTGAGAGAGTTCTAGCAACTTCATTTCTCTTTTTAAGGCCAAAGCCAAATCCGTTTCCTTTCGCTTTATGATTATCAGCATGTCTTTGAAGACCTGCCCATAGTTTGTCAGATAAAGTGTATTTAGGGTCAACTTTCCCTTCAGGCTCTAGGATATCTTCGAGTGTAGTATTCTTCGCTTTTATAATTGGGAATTGAAATGGTTGGGAATGATCTAAAGTCCCAACAATGTAAATTCTTTCTCGATGCTGAGGAACTAGTAAGCCGCCATCAATAATTTTTTCTTGTACATTATATCCAAGATTTTGTAGCGCTTTTAAAATTACTTTAAAAGTGTTTCCCTTATCGTGAGATTTCAGGTTTTTAACATTTTCGAGAAGAAACATTTTTGGCTTATGATATTTAATAATTCTGGCGACATCGAAAAATAGAGTTCCTTGGGTTTCATCCTCAAAACCATGCTTTCTCCCCAAAGAGCCCTTTTTAGATACACCGGCAATGCTAAAAGGCTGACAAGGAAATCCACCGACAAGAACATCATGAGATGGAATATCTCTTTCATTAATTTTGGTAATATCTCCAGCTGGTTTTTCTCCAAAATTATCTTCGTATATTTTTGCAGGATACGGATCATACTCAGAAGAAAATAAACAAGTGCCGCCCGCTTTTTCAAAAGCAATTCTAATACCACCAATTCCCGCGAATAAATCTATAAAGGTAAAGTTACCTTTTGCTTCTCTAATATGCTCTTTACGATTCTCGCTAAATTTAGATCTCAACCCGGCCATGGCGAGAGAATACCATTCAGGTATATCAACAGATCCCTCTTCTATTTTTTTAACTTGAGCCTTACTTATATCCAACTTATTCGCTACATCATCATGTGTTAAGCCATATAGATTTCTAAAGCTTACAATTTCTTCAATAGTATTCATTATCCCTCCAGGAATCATATTAAGCATAATCCATACAAAATAGACCTGGCAAAGCTATTAATTAGATAACTCTCTTAAATTATTAATAATTATGCCGAAAAAGATGACTCTGGGAGTCATGTGGAACTAAGTGCTTTAATTGATATTCTCAAATCAAAAGGTTGTGACAAGCTTTTTATTAAAAAGCTTAGCCCAAATGATAATTCGAAAAACCAAGTATATCTTGGTGGCGAAAAGGCAATTAAATATCTTCCCTTTAAAGTAAGTGAACTCGTCGAACAGAAGTCAAAAAAGAAGAGTGCTAAAGATTACATTTTTAGGAATTTATTGGATTTCAATTGGATAGTAGATGATGGTTGCTTTAAAGCACCAGATGCTAAGCTAATATTTTATCCTCAGTATCCAGAGTCTCGTTTTTCAGGATTTTTAAAAGGATGTAAAAACGCACCAAGAGACATCATTGGTCCAAGAAAAGAAAATAGGTATCTTATTTTAAGTTTTAATCAAAGCGGCCAATCGTTTGGCTACGTGGATTATATAAATACAGACTTTAACTCCTTTTTAAAAAAGAACTTCGATATTGAAGAGAGTGATACTTTTTATGAATCTAGGATTTCTCTCATCGAGGCCAATAAAGGAAAGATTAGCTCACTCGGAAACTCAACGGTTGAGATTAGAAATGCGATTAAATCTATTTGCGATAAAGGTTGGATCCCATCAAGTAAATTGGATTCTAGCGGAAAAAAACAGTCTTACACTGCGCCCAATGGAGGAGGGTTCACACTTGAAGCTGAACTCGGAGTTATGCCCAACTCAGATGCTAACCCCGACTATCTTGGCTGGGAATTAAAGCAACACTCAGGGAAGCCTGTGACGCTATTTACACCTGAGCCCGATGCAGGTTTTTACAAGGAAAAAGGGGTTGGAGAATTCATTCGAAAATATGGTTATCCTGATAAAAATGGAAAAAAAGATCGATTTAATTTTGGTGGGGTGCATAGGGTTAATGATAAAGACTTTCATAATCTAACGAAAATGAAACTTGTCATACATGGTTATGCAAATGGACGCCTTACTGCAAGCGATGGTTACGTCGGCCTTCAAACTATTACAGGCGACATTGTTGCGAAATGGACATTCACCAAATTACTTCAGCATTGGCAGAGAAAGCACGCAAGAACATGCTTTGTGAAGACAGAAAAAAAAGAAGAGGATGGTAAAATATTGTATAAATATTCGCCAGATATCGCGCTCGGAATAGATTCTACATTCCAAAACTTTCTTAATTCAATGATTGAAGGTATTTCTTACTATGATCCTTCTTCTAAGCTGTATAAAGATGGTGGAAAATGGAGAACTAAAGCTCGAAATCAATTTCGAATCAAAGAAGACAACTTGCAAGCACTTTATAACTTATATTATGTAATTAACGTATATGAATTATAGAACTAGTTTTAAGGAAATCGAGTGACTTGTTTTCAACAGGGGCGCTGAAAAAACAATGGCGCGTGTTTGGAAAAGTAATTACGCACTTTTATGTACTTCATATGGTGTAGTTTTGAAACTCAAGACTGCGTTTATGTCGGAGAGTTTATGGAAAAAACCAAAGAAGAAAAATTTCATCTATACAAATATTTCAACATTGAGGGAAAGGTGAAAACACCAAATGGTTCTATTTCTCGATTGAGTATTATTCGCGATTTACTCTTAAATAAACGAATGTTTATTCCGTCACTAAAAGTATTAAATGACCCCTTTGAAGAAATGGTGAATGAAGAGAAGGAGTTAAAAAGTACAGAGGCGGAACTCGACAAAGGAGTCCTTTCTTTTACTACACATTTTGATAATCTGTTGATGTGGTCTCATTATGGGAATGGGCATACGGGGGTTGTAGTTAAATTCTCAGTAAAAAGTGATGAAGAACATAAATTCAAGAAGGTACAATATATACAAGCGACATCAGAGCTGAGGCTTCATGAAAGGATTCTCGTAAAAAGTTATCATTGGAATTATGAAAATGAATATAGAAGATCTTTTAATAAATCGTCAGAGTATACTAGTCTTAAAAATATCGGATTAAATATTGAAGCTGTAATTATTGGTTCGAAATGTTCACCTAAAAATTCCGATCATATTTATGAAATCTGCTTAGCAGAAAAGATAAAACTAGGAACTGTAAAGTTAGAGAAAGATTTTAGCTGTTCGCTAAAGAATGGATTGAGTGATCAATTGGAATTGAGAAAAAATACGATTATGCAATCGATAGAATTATCTGTTTTTGATGATTATCACGATGATACAGATTACGACTATGAGGCTGATCTCGCGCAGGCAGAAGCTCAAAAACAATACTATGCAGATTTAGAGAAACAGGCAAAAGAATCGCGTGCTTACAAAAATCTATCTAAAAAACGAAATAATCTAATAAAGAAGCTGGAGAAATTCAAAAATACGTGATTATGCGTTGGTTTTAGCTTAAAAGTATTATTATGACTAAAAAGTGCTTATAACTCGTTCTCCTTTTCGAAATTTTCTCTCACTTATGGTGAAGGAAAAATTTCAAAAGGAGAACACTATGTTTCAAAAATCATCTAAACAAACTGACTCAAACTTTCGCACCCTGCATCTCGCTGATCTTCTCTACAACAAGATTATCGATTTAAAGCTTCCTTACTACTTAAAAGACGAGCTTCGCCGTGCTAGCTCTTCAGTGGTCTTAAACCTGGTTGAAGGTAATGCTAGAAGAACGAGACTTGATAAGCGCAGAATGTATAACTACGCCTATGCTTCAGCTAAAGAAGTGCAAGCTTGTTTATTCTTGGCCAAGACTGTAGACGAAGAACTTATTCGTCTTTGTGACAGTGTTTGCGCTCATTCTTATAAGCTGGTTAAGGCCTCCTAACGGGGGCTTTTTCAGTATACGGGATGCAGTATTCAGTATTCAGGGGCACACATTTTTAAATGTGCTTTGTTTTTGGTCCACTAACTTCATACGCTTACAATCTATTGAATTGCTCATGAGCTTGCTTGGTAAAAGCGGAGGTGTGTATGAGCGATCAACTAAAGTTAATTTCACAAATTGAAAACATGATCTACGTGATTCGTGGTCAGAGGGTGATGCTCGATTCGGATTTGGCTCGACTCTATGGAGTGGAAAATAAGCTTCTTAAAAGGGCCGTGCGACGCAATCTCTCCAGGTTTCCAGAGGACTTTATGTTTGAGCTGAATAATCAAGAGGTTACAAACTTGAGGTACCAATTTGGCACCTCAAGTTTAGAGCATGGAGGGACGCGATATGCTCCGATGGTGTTCACTGAAAACGGCGTGGCCATGCTTTCAAGCGTGCTTAACTCTGAACAAGCGGTTCAAGTAAACATCGCCATCATGCGAATCTTTACCAAACTTCGAAGCTTTCTTTTACTTGAGAATGACCTTAAACAGCGCATGGATAAGCTTGAAGTTGGCTCAAATCATCTTTTTAAAATTGTCTTTGAGCGACTCGACGATCTTGATGAAAAGATAACTCCAGTCTTACCAGGCAAGCGTAGCAAGATAGGAATCAAAAAAGGTTAGGGGTGCGTGATTCCGGTTAACAGTGTTCAGGGATCAGTATTCGGTAGGTGGGATGCAGGAGCACACAGTTTCAAAAATGCGTTTTGACTTTTTAGCATCGATACTTTTTTATTCCATCTTATTTCAAGCAATTAACTCGCTAGCTTAACGGCACAGCCTTGCAATAATCACAACCAAGATATCAAATTGGATTTATATTACCATGCATGGTAATGTAAGGAGGTCGGTCTTGGGTAGGGTGAAGAGAGCTGGATACATCATTGTTTGGTACTTATATGATCATGCTCCAGTCCATATCCACATTTATCGAGACGGACGGATGGTTTGTAAGTGGGCGATCAATCTTAAGGTGGCGATAGAAGGTCAAATGTCGAAGAAATTACTTCGAATCATTGATCAACTTGAAATAGAAGGATGCTTTGATGAACTCAAAAAACAACATCATAATTAAGTCTGTTAATGTGAATAACTATGCCAAGAAAATTACCATTGAGGTGAAGGGGGATGTCTATAACATTCCTTTTGCAAAGCTTACGACTCAACCAACTCGGCAAAACCCTGTTATTGAGATTTTCGTCGATCAGGAGCTCGCTAGTGAGGCTGTGACGTATATGCTTAAAAATGGCGAGGTTGATTCCATTCCTTTCGATGCATTTCTTGATTACAATCGAAATCCGGATTACCTCAAGAAAATGTTTCTCTTTGAGATGACTAATGTCGCCCTTAATAAATTGAAGTCGACGCAACTCTCTAAAAATGAAATCTGCAAAAGACTTAGAACTTCACCCTCTCAGCTTGCAAGACTACTCGATCCCACTAACACAAAGAAGACAATGGATAAAATGCTCGAGCTGCTCGTCATCTTAGGCGCAGATATTCAGCTGAAATGTGCGTGACGGCTAACAGAATTCAGGGATCAGTATCCGGAAGGCAGGATGCAGGGGAGCGGACTTAAACTATGGAAGTTTGGGGGATCAGACCAGTGCGAAAGCGCATCACAGAATACAACTTTTGGTTGTTAAAATAGCGTAGGCGAACGACTGATCCTGTCGCAGGGCCAATTTCCATCGATAGGATATGAAAGCCGCTACGAAGCTTTTTGGCGATAATTAGATTATTAAACTGATGATGACATGAATCGATCTCGTCAAATTCCCTCGTGTTCTCAAGCATCATCTCGAGCATGCGTGAATAGATCCCTTGCTCACGATATTCTTTTTCCACCAATGAGATATCCATCATAAAACGGTGCTTGTTAATGGCGATGCCATAAGACACACCGACGATACGTTCTCCATCATAAGCAGCGATTTTAACACTCTTGCCCATACGCTTATGATTCACATCCCCAGCGCCAAGATAAGTGTCAGGATGAATAAAGACCTGATCGTCTTCAAGATTACGCTTCATCAGATCTGCCAGAACATCCTTTGGATACTCTTCAACAATTTTGTATTCAATAGTCATAAACTTAAGTATCTCATAACTTTTTATAGTGGACTAGCAGGTTGTAGTACCAATTTGGAACTTCAAAAATTGACGTCTAGTCTTAAACCATTCTTAACTTTCAATCACTTGTAATATTTTAAACTTTTTATTCGTTGCAATCATAATCCTGTGAATTTACTGAGTGTATGTACATTTATTTGTACATACAATTGTGTTATAATGGATGTGACTGATGTTTGAGTGGGATCAGAGAAAGAGTTCAGAACTCAAAAAACGACATGGGTTCTCATTTGAAGAAGTGATCTTAGCCTTAGAAAAAGAGTTTCTTATTATTGATTCTCCTAGCAAGACTAGATCGCAAAAAGCATTTCTAACTTTTATAAATGATTACCCCGTTGTTGTTCCTTTTGAGTTTAGAAAAGGGAAGTATCGTTTGATAACGGCTTGGCCTGATAGGAGATATAAATGAGTAAACTTCGAAAATACGCCAAGGATAAGGGTTATAAGGTCGACGAGAAGATGACTCGTGAGGCACGAACACAAATGCGTTTAAGTAAAAAAGTTCCAGTCACCATTCGTCTACCAAAAGATGTGATTGATGCTTATAAACGCATGGCCGAAGACGGAAGTTATCAAGCCTTGATGCGTGAGATACTTATCGATAATGCTTCATAAATCAGGACTCAGTAGTCGGTTTTCGGGATGCAGGGGAATGATGAAGAGCTACAATCTTTGCAACTGGTCTTTTATTTTCAATTACTTCCACAGCCTTGAACCAAGTATATCCATGCATCTAGTAAGTTAAGAAGACTATCTTGATTGATATTCACAAGGTGTATATAATGTATGGAGAGTGTGTGCCGACGATTATCATTTATGGCAGAGTGTGCTTTTGTATTTATCCAAAAGATCACAGACCGGCCCATGTTCATGTCATTGCAGGTGAAGCTCATGCAAAGTTTGAAATCATATCAGGGCAATGTATTTCAAGCGTTGGCTTTTCAAGTAAGGCCTTAACAAAGCTTTCAGCAAAAGTCTTAGAGCATCGTAAAGAGTTGATGCAAGCTTGGAAGGAGTTTGAAGGTGAAGACTAAAAAGAATGCTATCCGCTACGGAAAAGTTGAAGTCGACGAAGATTTATTGCTTGAACCAAAAATTCGAACAACCATCTTTTTGGAAGAAAGCATGCGAGACAATCTCAAGCAGGAAGCGGTTAAACGAGGAATGAATTATCAACAGCTTCTTCGTGAAATTGTTCGCGATTACTTCGACCAAAACAATGATCAAGATCTTAAGAAGCGACTAGATCGTCTTGAAAAACGTGTTTTTGGTGCGTGAATTTTATCGGTATCCAGTACTCTGTATCCAGGATGCAGGGGATAGTTTATTAGACTGCAGACTGGTCGTCTTTTAGATTACGCTTCATCAATTCGGACAGAACATCCATATATAATCTGAACTTTAAAGGTCGCAAATTGCGACCTTTATTCGTAATCCATTGTAATAATCAGGGTCTCAGTATTCAGTTTATGGGATGCAGGGGAATGATGAAGTGCTGCAATCTTTGAAGTCGCAATTTGCGACTTCAAAGATCGTTGATCAATTATTGATTGCGCTTATCTCATGATCGATTAATTTCAAAAACTTAGATTCAATCTTATGAACAGTCTCTTTGCGAGAGCACCACTAGAGGTGTTGTATGAGCGAAGAACTTAAGTTGATCTCACTAATTGAAAATATGATTTACGTTATACGTGAGCAGCGAGTGATGTTGGACTCAGATTTAGCGCGTCTATACGGTATTGAAACAAAACAGCTCAACAGGCAAGTGCGAAGGAACTTATCGCGTTTCCCAGAAGACTTTATGTTTCAATTAAATGCGCAAGAATATAAGTCTTTGAAGTGCCAAATTGGTACTTCAAACGATGGAAGGGGTGGAAAACAAAAGCAACCGCTCGTTTTTACAGAAAACGGAGTAGCGATGCTCTCAAATGTTCTTAACTCCGAAAATGCGATTAAAGTGAATATCTCAATTATGCGTATCCTTCACTAAGCTTAGAAGCTTCCTCCTACTTGAAAATGATCTTAAACATCGAATGGACAAGCTAGAAGACGGATCGAATCATCTTTTTAAAATAGTTTTTGAACGTCTCGATGACTTGGAAGCTCGACCTTCTCCCGTTTTACCGACAACTAGAAAAAAAATTGGTCTGCAAGATGATTGAAGCTATGTTTTCATGTTTGAATGTAATTTAGGTGAGTTAGAGTGTTTGCGGCGCCAAATTGGTACCGCAAATTCGCCAAGAGACTGGAATCACATAAGAGAATAGGTACGGACTAAAGTGAAAGCGGTATTCAGTATTCAGTATTCAGTTTGCGGGATGCTGGGGACGGGATACGGGATAAATAATGCAGCGAGGAGAGCAAAAGGTGATTCGGTCACCTTTTGCTTAAACGAACTTATTCTAGGGCAGAGCCAGCAGCAACCATTTTTCTAACAACATAAGACGCAGCCAGAGCAACCGCCACCATCACCACCGCCCAAAAAGTTAGTGTACTAAAATAGCCACCATAAACATTTTGAACGATCTCTTGAGTAATCTTTTGATCTTTATCCAGAGCGATAGAAGTTGAGAATACGGCGCCAACAATTCCACTAAGCGCAATCGAGACTGAAAATAAACTAACGCAGAAATTTTCAATATGCTTAGGAGCAACAGACAAGATAAAGGCAACAACCATTGAGCCAACAATAACTTCAGCAAAAGCTTGGAAGAAATGAATCACTAAGAAAACTTCTGGAACAATAATGACATCAGCACCAATGTTTTTTACCGCGAAAGTCAGGATACCAAATGCGATAGCGGTTAACACAAAAGAATAAGCGACTTTAGTGGCAGTCGATAGATTGATATTTCGCTCCTCAAGAGTGGAGAAAACCCACGCAATAACTGGGCCTGCAACCATGCACCATAATGGGTTCATGGACATGGCAGCTTCAGGAGCAATAGGAATAAAGCCAAATAAATCTCCACGCATGGTATTGATCGTCACCATTGTCATCGAAGTCATCATCTGACCGTAATAGACAAAAAAGACAGTAGTCAGCACAATCATAATTAAAATCGAGCCCATTTTTAAAGTGTCACTGCGATTAGCTTTTATCATCAAAAAGATGAAGTAGAGGATGGCACCAGCGCCAATCACATAAACAACGTTTTTACCCGCTGCCATATTAGAGAACATAAAAAAGACTAGGCCAATCATACTAAAAGAAAGAATGCCAAAGGCAATCCAGTTCTTTGTACTCACAGGCTGTTGATCAATTTCAATACCAACAGAGACAAATGATTTTCTAAAAATAACCAGAATACTAAAAGCTAAAGTCGCGATGAAAGCAGAGAGGAAAAAGCCACCGCTAAAACCAACGGCCAAGACCAGCATGGGAAAAAGATACTGTCCAAGAAAAGCGCCGACATTATTGACTGAGTAATTCACAGGATAACCATTTTCGAAACTTTTCTGGTTATCAAACGTCCTTCTAAACAAGCTTGGATAGCTTGGAGACATTAGGCCTCTGGCATAGCTTGCTAGAGCAATACCACCCATACTCAATGCAACGCTTTTTTGAGTAGCGCCTATCACTAATAAAACATAACCAGAAGCAAAGGTAAGGTAGGCGATACTTAAAGAGCGAAACGATCCCAGAAATTTGTCAGCAATAAAGCCGCCTGCAATCGCAAATAAAGGGCCGATGGCCGAAAAAGCACCAACAACCATCATGGTATCAGCTTCACTATATTGTAAGTCTTCTAGGAAAAAGCGCGTCAAGATGACCATAACGCCATAGAACGATAGGCCAAATGACATCTGGCAAATCAGCATCGACTTATTCAGTTTATTCCACATAATGGTCTCTATCCTTG
The DNA here is from genome assembly GCA_963976925.1 of uncultured Bdellovibrionales bacterium. GTDB lineage: Bacteria > Bdellovibrionota > Bacteriovoracia > Bacteriovoracales > Bacteriovoracaceae > UBA4207. The sequence continues at coordinate 1,145 of CAXBMT010000017.1, read as the reverse complement.
CTATAAATCAGTGACTTAGGAGATATGTTTTAATCACAAGTACCCCAATTAAGTTTCATCGAAAACATTAAAGAGATGTTGAGGAAAAATAATCTTAAATTCTGATATAGATCAGGTTTTATATGATCCTAAGAGGTATGCTAGCGAAACGATGAAGATAAAATGTTTTAGCACCCATGACTTTGAACAAGTTTATTTAACCAAGTGGGCCGAGTTTTATAAACTTGATGTCGACTTTATGGAAATTTCCTTAAAGCCAGATCTCGTTTCACTGGCACAAGGCTATGACTGTATTGCTTGCTGGCCCAGTGATGACTTGGGGCGCGAAGTGCTTGAGGGCTTAAGTGCTATTGGCGTGAAGATGATTTCGCTTCGATCAGCGGGATTTTCTCATCTCGATATCGACTGCGCCCGCGAGCTTGGAATGACAATCACGCGAGTTTCTTCTTATTCGCCGCAGGCGATAGCGGAGCATACTCTTGGTTTATTAATGTGTTTAAATCGAAAGTATCTAAAAGCCTTTCAGCGTGTTCGCGATTTTAATTTTAAACTCGATGGCCTAGAAGGCGTGACCATTCATGGTAAGAGCGTTGGCATCGTAGGGACGGGAAAGATTGGCGAAGCTTTTGCTAGAATAATGAAAGGAATGGGGTGCAAGCTTTTACTCAATGATAAAGTTGAAAATCGTGATTTAGCAAAAGAGCTTGGTGCAGAGTATGTTGATTTAGATCGATTGCTAAAAGAATCCGATATTATAAGCCTGCATTGCCCTTTAAATGAATCAACCAAATACTTAATCAACGAAAAAAATATTGACTCTATAAAACCTAGTGCCTTTCTTCTAAACACTGGAAGAGGCGCCTTGATCGATACCAAGGCTTTAATTGATAAATTGAAAAAACGACAAATCAAAGGTGTCGGTCTCGATGTCTATGAATATGAAGAAGATATCTTCTTTGAAGACCACTCCGAAACGGGCATCTCTGATGAGATTTTATTAAGGTTGATGAGTTTTCCAAATGTTTTAATGACGTCCCATCAGGCTTTCTTTACCAAAGAAGCGATCGATAATATTACCAAAACTTCTATGCAAAATATCAGTGACTTTTGTTATAACAAGAAAATGGAACAACAAAATATCTTAG
>CAXBMT010000016.1:0-22789 GCA_963976925.1 uncultured Bdellovibrionales bacterium | reverse complement strand
TTCTTTTTGCCCTTCGAACCTTGTTAGTAATTGATCCGTTAGTCTCAACTTCTTACTCCCGTACTGGAGCTGCTGCTCCAGACTTGATGACCTGAACCTCTTCAATGATTTTGTCATATTGAGGTAACTCTAAGTCAGCGCTATCAGATTCAAAAATAAGATCTTTGAACTCATCTTGATCGCCAACACCTGGACCTTCATTTTCTTCTTTATAGCGAGCAGCATCTTTAACATCGTAAAGTGGACCCTTTTCTTGTCGTTCTGCTTTTTCGTAAAGTCCTTTAACTGTTGTGCGGTATGGATCATCTTCTCCAAGCGCACCTTTTAGGTGAGCATTACGACGGGCTAGAACATCTTTAGTAGTTGAAGCCACTGATTTTTGATATGGCGACATAATTCTAGGAGTTAAGAATAAAAGAAGATTTACTTTAGTTGTTGATGTTCGCGTTTGCTTGAAGAGCCAGCCAAGAACAGGAATGTCTCCTAATAAAGGAACTTTATTAACTGAAGACTCTTCACGGTCTCTCATAAGACCACCCATGGCGATGGTGTCACGGTCACGAACAACGACAGTTGTTACGGCACTTCTTTCAGTCGTTGCGACACCTTCACTGGCAAGACCTTCTGGAAGTGGGCGAGAAGAAAAGTCTTGAATCTTTTGATCAATTTTGAGTTTAACAAACCTTGTCACTTTATTGATTTGTGGCGTGATCTTAAGAGTCAGAGCAACTTTTTGCTGTCTTGTACTAGTTGTAACAATACCATTTGCATTTGTTCTCTCAATCGTTGGAACCGATTCACCGACTTCAAACACAGCATCAGTATTATCAAGAGCTAGAATTTGTGGAGTCGCAAGAACGTTTGTATTACCATTTCGAGCAATAGCAGTAATAAGAGCATTAACACTATTGATTTCAATCGCAGATCCACCCGGTGGTGTGTACTCGATTTTATTACCAATACCAGCACCAGCAAACAGTCCACCAAGTGAAGTAATATTTCCGGCTAGAAGATTGACTAGATCACTACTTCCGCCAGTAAAGCCTGCTCTTTGCGCGCCACCAGAACCGTAGGCACCAAGAATAGAGATTCCGAAGCCTTTTTCACGATTGACTTGAGTCTCCATGATCATGCCTTCGACATAAACTTGGTCACGTGGAATATCGAGTTTTTTAATCACATCTTTAACTGTTAAGTAATCAGTAGGAGAGGCGGTAACAACTAAAGCGTTGTTGTCTTTATCCGCAGTAATTTTAACAGGGTTGTTAAAGAGGCTTTCGTTGTCATTATTAGCAGTGAAGCGACTAGGACGTGCTCCAGCTGATCCTGTTGTTGGTGCACCTGCACTTTGTACAAGTGTTGCTAGGGTTTTTGCTAGAGTTTCAGCATCACCGTAGTTCAGATAGTAAACGTGAATCTGACCACCAGTATTTGATAAGCCTTTAACATCAAGTTTAAGAATCAACTCTCTAAGTTGTCTCGCGCCTTCTGCATTGGCCATGGCTATAATAGAGTTTGTTCTTGGCTCAGCAATAATCTTACTAATGTTTTCCTGTTGATCTGGAGCTTGAGTTCTTCTACGAGCTGCTGCTGTCCCAGTCGTATTGCTTTTAAGAATTTGATCCAAAAGCTTAGCAATTTCTTGAGCTGATGAGTTTCTCACAGGAATGATTTGAAGACTTTCTTCATGTCCTGGAACATCAATAAACTTAATAAGACGAACAAGGCGATTAATGTTTTCGCCAGTATCTTGAACGATCAAAGTATTAGTTTGTTTAATATCAATTAATCGACCATAACGAGTCATAAATGGTCTAAATGAACGAGTAACTTCAGTAACAGAAATATTTTTTAGAGGAATAATACGCATCACATAGTTTTCAGTGTCTGGCGTATAGTTTCCTGTATACATTTTAGTTGGTGTGTAGCGAATATCACGAGAGTTAACGACTTTCCAAAATGCACCGGCCTTAACTAGTGTGTAACCATTAACATTAAGAGCAGTCAGGTAGGCTTTCCAAGCATCACCCACAGTGATTGCTTGTGGGGCTGAAATTGTAATTTTCCCTTTTAGATCTTTATCCAGAATCAAGTTGATTCCAGTAAGTTTTTGCATATGCTTGGTCAGATCAACTAAAGACACGTCCTTAAATTCGAAACTAGTAACAACTTCAGGGCCAAATGACGTTTCAGGGTTAAGTTGAACGTATTTACTAGCTTCAGGACCAGTTGGAGCAGGAGAGCCGCTCTCTCTGCCAAAATCATCAACGTTTTGTTTATCTTTTTGACCTTGAATAAATGATTTAGCAGAACTCTTAGTATTATCGTTATTGAAGTTTGTACGACTTCTATACTGATCAAATTGAGCATATGCAGTGGTACAACCCAAGGTGATAAGTATTGGCACTAAAAGTTTCTTCATTGAATTTGCCATAGAGCATCCTTACTCAAAATTATATTCAAGGGTTTGTTGCGATCCTTCGCGTTCCATTGATATCTGAAAGTTATCTATATCTCTAACTTTAGAAAACAATGTCATTACTTCGTTAAGATTATTAAAGCCTTTACCGTTAATACCCGTGATGACGTCTCCATCTTGGATATTAAGCTTTGAATAAATAGAACCAGGAACAATTTCGGTCATTTTAAAGGCGAGGGTTCCATCAGGTCTTTTTAATTGAACGGCTTTAGCTTGAGTTAAGACTTCCGCCATATTGTTAGTCAGAAGTTCATCTCTAAGTGCCTTCTTTATAGTAAAGCGATTACCTTCGTTCTTAATTCCAGTGGTTTGCTGCTTTTTAATCATGGCCTGACCTTTAGAAGGTGAGACTACCTTAATAGGAGAAAGTTTTGTCGCTGGCTCTTTTTCAGTGCCTTCGATAAATTCACATTCACCGGTCGCAAGGTTTTTAAGTACAAGTCTTAAGCGATCAATCTTTCCAACTTCAGCTAAGTTTTGCACCTTATCGCCTTCGCGAAGATTCATAAAGTCTCTTGAGCCACGAGTTTGTACTGAAGCGATAGATTTTACTGAGTCCTTAAGCACAACAGTATTTAGAAGCTCTAGTGGAAGTGAACTTTTACGATCAGCTGTTCTACAAATAACGTCTTGATTGATAGGCTTCTTTGGAGTTAGTTCTTCATTTCTAACATCGCCCTTTGCACCAAAAATATCCCCACGCTTAATACTGTCGTAGTCGGGACTTGAAGCCTTTACAAAACCAAGAGCGGGCTGGCTTTTAAGAGATTGTTGACTGGGAGAAACGGCAAGAGCAAGCATCTTGGCCGCTTGAAAGGATAAGCAGGCAAAGATAGTCCAAATAAAAAACTGATGAATTTTAGCTCTAGAGTCCGGCTTAAAAGGCTTTAGCAAAATCTCTTCGCCGCCAACTTTGTTCCACCATTCTTTTAAGGCGGTAAAGTCGACTTTCTTGCTTCCAGGACTTTTCTTGAAGGCATTAGCTATTTTTAATTTAATCCCAGAAGTGTTCGGGTTAAATTTTTCTTGAAGTTTTTGTCTTAAGGTTTGTTTAGCACTGCCCAAATTAAATTTCATTTCTTTGGGAGTTGTACCACCAGGTAAAGTTACATTTGTCGGTTCAGACTCTTCATAAGCCGTTTGTTGTTGAGCTTCTTCATCAGCGTCAAAGTCCATAGGGATATCTGGAGGTGATTCTCTTTCAGGCTTTGGTATTTCCATTGGCTGAGGTGGTAGCTCGTCTAGATCGTCCTCTTCATAGTCTTCGTAATTCTCACTACTAAGGACGTCCTCAGCTTCCGCTTCCGGATCCGTCTCATCATAATAGCGGTCTTCAAAGTCTTCTAAAGACTCTTCACCCTTTTTGCTACCAAAAGAGAACATGCTCTTGATGCGATTTTTAATACCGCTTAAGTCAGGTTTTTTCATCAGTTAGTCATTCATCCTTGAATTCATTGATATTATTGTAGGGTATTCGTCATTGATGCAGCAAGTTTATTCCTAAAATTGATTTATCTTGATCGAATTTGTCAGGATAAAAATTGTCAAGCATTTCTAACTTCTCAAAAACGCCCGTGTAGCCTACTCTGACAGTATAAATTTTTTTAAATCAGAAGGATGGTTCAAACATGTCTCAGCAAAAGTCAGAAAAAAATATATTTCCCTCAGTTGCCGGAAACTTTTTTTACGGAGAAATAGACGAAAATACAGTTTTTCCTTTTCCAAGTTTCACCGCTGAACAAAAAGAAATGGCAAAAGAGATGACTGATGCAGTTTGCAGATTTGCTGCTGACTCAATTGATTCTGAAAAAATGGACGAAGAAGCAAAAATTCCTGCTGAAGTTATTACAGGTCTTGGCGAGCTTGGTCTTTGCGGTCTTGCTGTTGAAGAAGAATACGGCGGAATGGAGTTAGACTACACCCTGTACGCTCGTGTGTTTCAAGAGATGGCAGGTATCGATGGATCAACAGCGACTATGCTTGGTGCTCACCAATCGATTGGTTATCGCGCTCTAATCAACGAAGGAACTCCTGAACAAAAAGCTAAGTGGCTTCCTGATCTGGCTAGTGGAAAAAAGCTTGCATCATTTTGTTTAACAGAGCCAGGTTCTGGTTCGGATGCATACTCGATTAAAACTAAAGCTGTTGATAATGGCGATGGAACTTACACTATTAATGGTCAAAAACTTTGGATCACTAACGGTGGCTCAGCTGAGTTTTATTCTGTTTACTGTAAAACTGAGCATGAAGAAAACGGTAAGAAAGTAGAAAAGATTACTTGTTTTGCGGTTGAAAAGGGTGTGCCTGGATCAGAAGGACTTACCTTTGGTGAAAAAGAAAACAAAATGGGTATTCGTGCTTCAGAAACACGTGCGGTTTACTTTGATAATATCGTTGTTCCAAAAGAAAATATCCTTGGTGAGCTTGGTAAAGGCTTTAAAGTTGCCATGAACGTTTTAAACTCTGGCCGACTTTCACTCGGGTCAGGTTGCGTTGGTGGAATGAAGGCCATCTTAAAACTTGCTACTGAACATGCTGCTGGCAGAAAACAATTTGATCGCCCAATTGCTGAGTTTGGCTTGATTCAAGAAAAGCTAACCGACATGGCAGCGACAATTTATTCTTTAGAGTCAACTGTCTATATGACAACTGGTCTAATGGATAAAGGAATGGGGGACTACCAACTGGAAAGTGCCATCTGTAAAGTCTATGGTTCTGAGAGTCTTTGGAAAGTAGTTGATACTGGTCTTCAAATTGCTGCCGGTAACGGTTATATGCGTGAATATCCTTATGAGCGTATTATGCGTGACTCACGTATTAACTTAATCTTTGAAGGTACTAACGAAATTCTTCGCGTCTTTACGGCACTAGCTGGTATTCGTGGCCCATCTGAATCTCTAAAAGAGCTTGGAAAAATTAGTGATGTTTCTTCAGTGCTAAGTGATCCTATTAAATCAGTTGGTGTCTTGACTGACTTTGCTAAATCACGTTTTTCTAAAATGATGGTAACTCGCGCTCTAACTAAAGCTCACGAGTCATTAGAAGAAGAAGCTAATTACTTCTCTGGAATGCTTTCAGGCTTTGCTATTCAGGTTGAAAATACACTTATAAAATATGGCAAAAATATTATTGGTAATGAATTTCCACAAGGAAGAATTGCAAATATGACAATTGAGCTATACGTCATGTTGGCGCTTTTATCTCGTACGACTGCAATTCTTAATGATGAGTCTGTTGATAAAGATAAGAAAGACTATGTCTTTAAACTTTGTAAGCTTTCATTCCACGATTCAAGACGTCGTTTTGTTTCAAACCTAAAAGGTATGACTAAAAACAAAGACAAGATGATTAAAGAAACTTCTGAAATCGTTGTTAAAAATGGTGGCTACGGTCTTGATATTATCGATTACTAAGAAATGGTATTACTTAGCTCTGATTCTGCTTTTCGCTTGCGCTAGTAAGCCTAAAGCAGTCAGAGTTTTAACTGAGCAAGAGCAAAAGGAGCGTGAAGTAACTTTTGTTTCCGGCCCCACGCAAGCTCCAGGACCTGGATTTTTTGTCGATAAGACAAGTGATCTCGGCCTAAATGGAGTTACAGCTACTCAAAGTTATGCTGTTGATTTTGATCGTGACGGTTACAGCGATCTTGCAGTTCTTCCAGAGTATTATTCAATTCCTAAATTTTTCCGTTTTAATCCAAAAGCTAGCAAGTTTGTTCCAATTCCAAGTCCGTTCGAAGAAGTTTTAAGAGCAAGCTTTTTATTATTTTATGACTTTGATGGTGATTCAGTTCGTGACTGTATTGTTGGCACCCTCAATCAAAAAACTGAAATGACTCGTTATCCACTTCGACTATTTAAGGGCTCGTATAGAAAAGGACGCTATATTCTTAAAGAGATGAAGGATGTCTTTCCTACAAAGATTGAGCCGACTGCTGCAGTTGTTCCATTAGATTTTGATCTAGACGGAAAGCTTGATTTGTTTTTGGCTAATTGGTATCGAAAAGAAGACGGAAAGAATGTCGCTAGACCTGATCGCTTATTAAAAGGCACTGGCACAAAGTTCTTAGATGTTAGTAACCTTCTAGGCAATGAGCACGAAACCTCAAGAGAGCAAGTAAAGTATCCCAATGCTATGCCTTCTTTTGCAGCTTCAGTTTGCGATATGGATCAAAATGGATACCCAGATATTCTCTTGAGTAACTCTAGTGGTTTTCCTGATCGTCTGTGGATGTCTTTAAAAGATTCTAGAAAGAAGACTGTTCGCTATGTTGATGTTGGTGAAACTAGTGGATTTGATCAAGATGATGACGGACAGTTTCAGCCAAGAGGTGGAGGTAATACTTTTTACGCCGTTTGCGCTGATTATAATAATGATGGAATTATGGATGTCGCAAAAGGAGAGTTGTTTCACTCCTATGATCCAGAAACAAGAGATCGCTCAGCTATTTTAAGTGGTAGTACTTTAGATTATCCGCCTAAATTTATCCGTACTGAATATCACCGTGATGATGGTTCAGGAAATTGGTCTCAAGGGGATCGTCGTGGTGTGTGGGAAGATCTTAACCTCGATGGATTGATTGACCTTATTGTTGAAAACTCAGGTTTTCCACCTAAGTCTCGACTGGTGTTTTTTGAGCAGCAGTTAAATCACTCTTATGAAGATCAAGCAAAGAACTACGGTCTCGATCTCGTTAATCCCAGTGGAACAATTACTCTTGATTGGAACAGAGATGGAAAACCAGACCTCCTAATTGGACAAAATTCTCTAAGAACTGAGGCTATTCAAAAGAGAGTCTACGCTTTTCAAAATGAGTTTCCCACTGTCTATCCATCGGTGCGCTTTCATTTAAGAGGCAAGAAGGCCAATAGTTATGGTATAGGTGCTCTCGTTCTTTTGAAGACTAATGGTGATACACAAAGAAAGTTTGTACATGAAAGCTACGGTAATCTTCCATCTCAAACCAGTGAAGGTGTAAGTTTTGGTTTAGGAAATACAAAGGCAGAGCTCGTCGAAGTTCGCTGGCCTATACTTAAAAAAGTGAAAAGTGGAAGGATGGTTCCGCTTTTAAAATCCTATAATTTATCAAAGTATGATCTAACTAAAGTTCGAGAAATTACACTCTGTGAGAACGGCAAAAGCTATGAAGGCTTTAGAAAGAGTTGTCCTTAAACTTTTTGAACAAGTTCAGCGAATTCACGTAAATGTGCTGGCATACTCTTATAGTTAAGAGTTGTCATAAAGACTTCATCGTTGGCCATGCCAGGAATCTCTTGCACGATCAAAGTATCATTCTTTTTTAAGACATGATCAGGAACCACTGCAATACCAACGTTTTGACGAGCAAGATTTACGATCGTGGAGATATCATCAACCATGGTGACTTGTTCACTTGGTTTTTTTGAAAGTTCGAATAAGTGATCGTTAGATGAAAAAACGATCCAGCGGTAGTCCGCAAGTTTTTTACGATTAACTTCAGTTTTAGAAATAAGAACAAATTTCTCATCAAAAAGCTTTAAAGAAGAAATAAGCTCGGATTGAATATTTTCAGTAGAAAAAACAATATCAAATTTTCCGTCTTCAACTCCGCGCTTGAGCTCGTTTTGTTCAGCAATTTTAATATTAATATTTCTATTTGATTTTTTATAATACTTAACCAAGATCGGATTGAACCAGTTCTTTAAAAGACCGTGCAAAATTCCAATATTGATTGGTCGATCATCTTCACGGGCAAAAATTTCAAGTGCCACTTTATCAAAGCTTTGTCCCGCCATAAAAAGCTCTTTACCTTTATTGGTTAGCAGAACCTTTTTTGATGATCTAACGATAAGCTCTTCACCAACAGACTCTTCTAAAAGTTTGATCTGTCGACTTACAGCTGATTGAGCAATATTGAGAGTTTCGGCGGCCTTAGAAAAACTTGAATAACTAGCAGTGAGGATAAAAGCTTTTAAGTAACGATATTCCATTTACTAATGACCTTTGATAGGGAGTTCTTTCGTTGGATCTTTGCGCCAAAATTTACCTTTGAAGTCAGCCTGGGCCAAGTTTTCAACCACAAACCCTTCAGTGTTATTTTCAAAATCTTGTTTAAAGTCGAGTTTCACAAAAGGCATATAGCGCGCTGCCATAGGATCAAAGGCAAAGTATTTCTCTTCACTGCCTTCGACGAGAACTTTGAAGTCATCCTCATGAGGCGCATCAAAGCCGCAGGCATAGTCAAAGCCATCACAGCCTTTGCCATCAATACTAAAGCGAAAAACCTTATCGGCCAAAGTTGGATCGAATTTCCACATCATGTTAAGCTGATTTCGCGCTTCAACTTCAAGCTGAACCTGTGGTGTGTTAATTCTATCTCTGTCGATTACGGAGTCACTCATGATAGACTTTTCTTCCCTTAGCTAATATCTATATTTCAGATAGACCTTCATAGCAGAAGATAAGAAATAGCGCAAAGGAAACAAACAAAATGAAACTATCCTATAAAATTTCTATCCCTAAACCCTCAAATCATTACCTGAATGTAAAAATTTCAGTGACTGAACTTGACTTCAAAAAGCCGCTAACATTTTTTATGCCAGTATGGTCTCCAGGTTCGTATATGATTCGCGAATACTCTAGAAATCTTAAAGGTGTACAGTGCTTAGATCAGCAGGGAAAAAGACTCTTTGTTGAACAGATCGACAAGAATAAGTATCAGGTTGTCTTTGATCATCCGGAATTTAAGTCTGAACCTAAGGGCATATCTTTTGAGTACCAGATTTATTGTAATGAACTAACCGTTAGAACATCACATATCGATAGTACTCATGCCTTCTTACACGGGCCTAGTGTGTATATGGGTATAGTTGAGCATGAGATGAAAGATATCGAACTAGAGGTAGATTTTCCACCTTTATGGAGCAATCTAAGTACAACTTTAGAAGATATATCTAAAGAGCGTACTTTATTTAAATATCGCGCCAAAGATTATGATGAGCTCCTTGATTCTCCGATTGAAATTGGTTGCCAAGAAACTGATGGCTTTATGTTCGATAAAAAAGAGCATTGGTGGATTTACTGGGGAGAGCTTCCTAAGCTGGAATGGAATCTAAAAGCAGACATTGAAAAGATAGTAAACGAAGTGGCCAAGGTCGCGGGTGATACTCCCTATGATAAATATATGTTTATCGCTCACTTTGCGCCAGGACTTTACGGCGGACTGGAACACTCATCATCTACTGTTCTTGCTTATGATCCTTATAAAATGGTTGATAGAAAAACCTACCTTGATTGGCTCTCACTAGTTGCCCATGAATACTTTCATACTTGGAATGTTAAAAAAATTAGGCCTAAAGCTTTAGGGCCGTTTGATTATAATCAAGAAAACTACACTAAAATGTTGTGGCTAGCAGAGGGCCTAACAGTCTTTATGGATGAGCTTTTCGTTTTAAGATGTGGTCTTTCAACCATTGAAGAATATTTAGAGCAACAAAAAACGAGTATTAATAAACTCCTCTCAACTCCAGGTAGAAAGTACGACTCTTTGGAAGATAGCTCGTTTAACGCTTGGATTAAGCTTTATCGTCCGAATGAAAACTCTATGAATTCGACCGTAAGTTATTATTTAAAAGGTGGGCTAGCTTTCTTCGTACTTAACTCATGGCTAAAGCTGTTTGATAAAAACATTGATGACCTTATAAAAGAATTATGGACGGATTATAAAAAACATCCTGAGTCTGGTATTGATGAGGAAGTAGTATTTGATATTGTCGAAAGACTTACAGACAAGAAAACTCGAGATGATTTTACCTACTTAATTAAAAGTACAGATGAATTACCGCTCGATGAAGCAGCTTCACATATTGGTTTAGAACTTTGTTATGAACAATCGCCGAAGGTTTGGACTGGTATAGATATTAAGTGTCATGGCGAACAAGTTTTTGTCGACCGGGTGATGCTTGATTCTCCAAGTATGAAAGATGAGTTTAATAGTGGTGATGAAATTATAACGATTGGCAGTCATCGTGTTTTGAAAGCTCAATGGGATAAAATGGGCGAGTGGTTAAAGCCTGAGCAATCTTATCCGGTGGTGGTCAGTAGACATGGTCGACTGACTGAATTGGTTTTAACTCCTAGTCGAAGTCCGAGGCTTTTAAAGGAAATCAAGGTGTTAGACAAGACCAAGCTATCTAAGGCCCTTGGACTTTAGCCATTTTCTCAACTTTTTATCCAAAAGTGCCGAAAAACGAGTAGATACACCTCAATAATGGAGGATTGCTCGTGAAATGGATCGCGCGCTGGCCGGGTAAAATTTTAAAACCCCATGATGCACAAGAGTTACTGCAACTTTTGAGTGCCGGTGCAATTAACATTTTCGATTATGTTTTCGATCCCGAGCAAAAGTCTTGGACTCGTATCTATGAGATTAGTGATATCGCTGATCAGTTTGAAGTCGCAATTGGTTTTAAACCAAATCCTAAAGCACCAGAAGCTCATGCTTTCCAAAAGCCAGACTTCTATCCACCAACACTTTTAATTCAACATGCAATGTCGAGTGATAGAGAGTTTGAGGGGATGGATCTTAACTTTGATTCACCGGTATATGAAGATAACTCTGCGGAGTTGGAGTTTCAAAAAACTCTTGTGGTTGATCTTCAAAATCAAAACGATGAGCTTAATCAAAGAATTATTGAAATGCAGGAGGATTCATCAGCAAAAGATGAAATCGCCCAGCTTCAGCGTGAAATTGATTACCTTAAAGCAGAAGCTTTAAACTACGAAGATCAAATTCAAAATCATTCAATGGAAAAAACCTTACTTAATAACCGCATAGGTGAACTTGAGGAAGGAAATAGTAAACTAAATCAAGCTCTAGTAGCAAAAGACTTAAAGCTTGAAGAGTATCTCAAAGAAAATGAGAAGATCGTCTCTGAGTTTAAAAAACTTGGACAAAATAATCAGGCGATGAAAGATCGTCTAAATCAAGTTGCTAGTAAAGTTGAGCGCGAAAGAAAAACCAGTGCAACTTTAAAACAAAATATTTTAAAACTGAATGAAGGACTTGTACTTCTTAAGAGAAAGGGTGAGCGCGATAAGAGCGTTATCCAGGATCTAGAGCGTTATAAGAAAATTCATGACGCTAAAGAAGAGCAAGAAATTAATCGCCTTATTGGGGATTCATTTGAAGTTGATAACTCTGTGGTTTGGTGGATTAAGCACGACGATGAAGAAAAGGGTCCATACTCATATGCTGATATGAGATCCTTTATGAAGTACGGTAAAATCAGTATGTCTACGGAGTCTAAGAAGACTGGTGGAGATTGGATGCCACTTCAAGGCCACTTTGAATTTAAAAATGAAGTCCTGACTAAAGAAGAAACTCGTGATGGTAAGAAGATTCAACGCTTCTTTATCAAGCGTGGAGATTTTAGAGCGCCATTCTATGACCTTGCACAATTAGAGATTGGTGCAAACTCTTACAAAGGATATTGTTCATCGATTTCTGTCGGTGGATGTTTTATTGAGTTATCAAAGCTTGATAAGATCAGAATGGAGAAAGGCGGAAAAGTTCTTGTGAAGATTAAAGCAGGCACTCTGTCTGAAGAGTTAAATATCCGCGCTGTCATTAGAAATATCTCTGATAAGCGTCCAAGAGGTCTAGGCCTTCAATTTGAAAACGTCACTGAGTCTCAAAAAGACGTCATTATTAACTTTGTTAAACAATACGTGGCTTCTTCATCAAAGAAAGCAGCTTAGTCCCTGGTTACAATTCTATCTTGAACTTGCGTTTGCTTGACTTGCATCGATCTCAGTCACTTGAGGAGTACCCATCTCAAATCTTGACCTATCATCTATGTCAGTATTACCGACAAAGGCAGGTGCTCTTCCCGAGTTGTTTAAAACCTGATTGCTTTCTTGAACCATTGAAACAGCTCTATACTTATCTGTATTTTTAAGGCTCTTAGCGATATTATTTACGATAGAGGAAGGGAGTCCAAAATAACGAGTTTCACTGAGGCGAACTCCTCTAAAGTCATATTCACCAGGGATCAAAATTCTAAGACTGATTTTTCCCTCAACTTCTCTACCATTTTCACGGAAATTCTCGATAAATATTCTAGGCTCATGATCTGTCGTGATTTGGTATTCAACCTCAACGACCTGTGAATCTAGAATATTAAGTGTTTTTGCGACTTCACCATTACCAGTGATACTTCTTATTAGCCTTGAATGTACTTTTGTTATTCTTTCTAAATTAACCCCGGCTGGATTATATTGTTGTGGATAAGGCACCCTATTATTCTTAGCATTGAACTTGATTCCATTTGACTCAAATGGAAAAATTTTTGCATCCTCATTTAGAACACTAAAATTTACAACTTCAATATCAGCAAATGCTTTAAATGAAATTACTAGTAGAACAATTAATAAATGTTTCATACTCATCCTCATACTTATTTAGATTGTATTTATATAAGCAATTCAGAGGCCAATCTTTGAAGGTGATTTCGGTGATTTACGTTAAGTGTGACTGTGTAATACCTACAAAAGCGTACAAAGTTTGGTCGCTTTGTTATTGAACTTTAGTCAGTCCAAGCAATCGCCGTCATCACACCATTATGCTTTTGCAGTAACCACTTCGCGATAACTTTTCCTTCAAGCTCAATCAATTCATCTTTAACCACTAAGTCTTTTAAAACTAAGATGTCTTTGTCAGTTGCTTTTAAGCCCATAGGATCAATTGCTTTAAATGCGGCTTCTTTAATCGTCCATAACTCAAGCAGTGGCATTTCAAGATCATCATCACGTAAAAAGAACTTTGATGCTTTATGATTAAACGCACGATCAATATATTCAACATCGACACCAACAGAGCTAAGTTGTTTTGAAGCAACCGCCGCCGAAAGACCTCTAGTGTGAGAGAGGCTAACTCTGATATTTGGATAGTTTTTTAAATGATGATGATTGGTAATTTCGAGTTGATCCATCCCCTCAAGAGAGCAGGCGAGTGAAAGCGCTTTTCGCGAGGCGCAATACTCACGTACGCGCTTCTCACTAATTTGTGCGATCGCTTCAGGTACCTGATCAAGCCAAGTTTGCTCTAGATCAGCTTCTTTAAACCATGCAATCTGCATGTCTTTGGGCAATAGGGACTTGTCGAATTCAATCTTTTGCGGCATAACACATTACGTAATATTTTGACTAAGGGTAATACTATGTTTCCAGAAGAAGGTCAGGCGATCATCGCTAAACTTTTATTCCTATTCTTTGTCGCATTTTCTATGTGCTTTGCGAAGGCGCGAGCGGCTGAGATTACTTATTCATCTAGCACCACGTCAGTTACGTTACCAATAACCTCATCTCTATAACTTTCTGTAGCCTCATTCGTTAAATTAAAAGTATCATTTTGTACGTCACTATCTAAAATTGTCTAAGACAGGAGTGCGTACATGACTATTTCTTCCGAATATAGAACGAAAACAACAACCGATGCGACTAATCGTCCCGCTCGTCAGTTTAAGCTACCAACCGATAATAAAGGTCAGCTGATGAAGGTATCTGATTATTTCGGGGAGAATGTTTTTGATTTTAGAACGGCCGAAGGAATTCCAGAATCTGTTCGCGAAGAATTAATTAGTGTCGCTAGAACAACTGGAAGAAAACTTAAGCGTGAACATGTGGAAGTCGTGGCCAAGGCAGCCACCGAATGGGCCACTCAAGAGGAGCTACTCACTTTTGTCACTGGTTCCAACCACTAACTGGCAGTACAGCTGAAAAACATGATGCCTTTTTATCGTTTAAAAATGATAAGCCGATTGAGAAAATTTCAGTCTCTCAATTAATGCAAGGGGAGCCTGACGCTTCCTCTTTTCCAAATGGTGGATCAAGATCAACCTTTGAAGCCAGAGGTTATACAGCTTGGGATATCACTTCACCAATGTTCTTGGTGGAAAGTGAAAATGGTAAAACTCTTTGTATTCCAACGGCTTTTGTTAGCTATAGCGGTCAAGCACTCGACATAAAAACGCCATTATTGAGATCAGTTAATCGTCTTGATGCGGCGGCAACTAAGTTCTTAAACCTTACAGGTAAGGCAGACGCTAAAAATGTTATGGTTACCTGTGGTGCTGAACAAGAATATTTTTTAATTGATAAGGCATTCATTACTGCAAGACCTGATCTTGTGATGACTGGTAAAACGCTTCTTGGGTCTCTATCTGCTAAAAACCAACAACTTTCCGATCATTACTTTGGTGAAATTCCTGAGCGCGTGATTTCATTTATGCAAGAGCTTGATCATGAGCTTTATAAGCTTGGTGTTCCTGCAAAAACTCGTCACAACGAAGTTGCACCTGCTCAGTTTGAAATGGCGCCAATTTTTAATGATGCCAACGTTTCAGCTGACCAAAACCAAATTATGATGGCAGCGCTTAAAAAGACGGCGCATAAGCATAACTTTGAAGCGATCCTGCACGAAAAACCATTTGCCGGCATTAACGGTTCAGGTAAACACCTTAATTGGTCCATGAGTGACAACAACGGGTACAACCTTCTAGAGCCAGGCAGTGAGCCACATCAAAATCTGCGCTTTTTAGCGACTATGGCTATCGTCTGTGAAGCTGTTTATCGCCACGGTGATACTCTTCGTATGGCAATCTCAGGTCATGGTAACGATCACCGTCTAGGCGGCCATGAAGCACCTCCTAGCATTATCTCTGTTTATCTTGGCGATACTCTTAATCACATTGTCGAGTCTATCTTGGATGGTAAGACCTTCACTCCAGATGATAAGAAGTTCGTTGATGTTGGTGCTGATCAATTGGCCCAGCTAATGAGAGATAACACTGACAGAAACAGAACCTCACCGTTTGCCTTCACTGGTAATAAGTTTGAATTTAGAGCAGTTGGTTCAAGTCAAAATATCGGCTTTCCAGCATCAGTTCTTAATGCAGCAGTGACTGAAGTCTTTAATGAGTCTAATGATTGGTTAGAAAAAGAATTAGCTGGCGGTAAGTCAGTCGATCAAGCCTTGCAAGAGCTCATCTTGAAATGGGTTAAGAGTGCTAAGCCAGTTATCTTCAACGGTGACGGTTACTCAGAAGAGTGGGTTAAAGAAGCAGCAGCTCGTGGGCTTCCAAACCTTAAGAACACACCTGAAGCATTAGGCGTTCTTATGAAAAAAGATCGCGTTTCTTTTTTAACTGAAATGGGAGTGTTTAAAGCAGAAGAGCTTGAAACTCGTCATAACGTTTTAATTGAAAAGTATGTTCTTGCTCGTGAAATCGAAATTAGAACTATGACTGAAATGATTTCTCAATACGTAATTCCTTCAGCTCTTGAATATAAAAAAGAACTGATGACTTCGGTCATGAACTCTAAATCCGTTGGCGTAGATTCAAGTATGGAAAAAGAGCTTCTTACATTGCTTGATCAGGCAGTTTCAAAAGTTTACTCTGAAAGTGCAAATCTTAAGCGCTCACTTGAAGCCATTGATTTAGACGAGCACGTGAAAGCTGCTAAAGAGATCGCTGAAAAGCTTATGCCAATGTCTGAAGCACTGGCAGGTTACTCAAACGATCTTGAAGAGCTAATTCCAGACAATCTTTGGGTCTTACCAAAGTATCGTGAAATGTTGTTTTTAAGATAATCATAAGGCCCGCGAAAGCGGGTTTTTTTTGGTCTTGAATCGTGCATGAATATCCCTTTTCGGGGATATTTTCTTTTTATGCCAAATTAAGGATATTGTAGATTTATACCGAAAATAGGATATAATGGTAATATCCATTTTTTGGGATTTTTTCACGAGGTATCAATGGCTTATATAAGAACAACTAAGCAATTCATCGCAAAGCTTAAGCAAGCACGGCTAGATCAAGGTCTAACTCAGGCCCAGCTAGGTGAGTTAGTTGGCATGAGCCAGAAAAAGATCGCCATGATTGAAAACCTCACTGCCTCGCCAAGATTAGACGTCCTATTGATCATTACGTCGGCCTTAAATTTAAATCTTTCTATCGAATCAGATTCAAAAACTGACAGCAAAGGATCTAAAAATATTAACTTGGTTTGGAGCTAGATATTTAAATGGGAAGAAAATCTCAAACCACAAAACTTCATCTTTATTTACAAGGAAACTTGGTCGGTGAGTACGTGAAGACTCCGGATGGAGCAACTAGCTTTTCCTATGACCGTACATGGATAAGTGAGGGCTTTGCCATTTCACAAAGCTTGCCGCTTATAACGACGCCTTATAAAGGCGATGTCGTGAGAGCTTATTTTGATAACCTTTTACCGGACTTAAAAGAAATAAGAGAGTCGATTGCAGCTAAAGTTAATGCTGAAAGCTCGGATCATTTTGATCTACTCAGCGCTATAGGGCATGACTGTGTTGGAGCCTTACTATTTACCAATTCTGAGGAAAATTCGCAGACCAAGGATAAGGCACCGACGGGGATTACTTTATCGCATCAAGATATTGCAGCGATGATTAAAAATTTGAAGTCAAGGCCTCTTGGTATGAGCTCTGGAGTCGAAGACTTAAGAATTTCATTGGCCGGTGTGCAAGAAAAAACAGCGCTGCTTTATTGGGATGATAAGTGGCATCGACCGACTGGGATAACACCCACAACTCATATCTTTAAACCTGCCATGAAGTTTGAAACCCATGGGCTTGATATGAGAACCAGTGTGCATAATGAATATTTTTGTATGAAACTATGTCAGGCTTTTGGTCTTAGAGTCGCAGACGTCGATATTAAAGACTTTGATGGTGAACTTATATTAGTGGTCGAAAGATTTGATCGACTTTTAAAAGATGGCATCATTTATAGAAAGGCCCAAGAAGATATGTGCCAAGCTCTAGGTTATTTTTCTACAAAAAAATATCAGTCTGATAACGGGCCAGGAGTAAAAGAGATTGTTTCGATTTTAGAAACGAGTGTAAAAGCAAAAGAAGACTTAGAAACCTTTTTTAAATCTCTTGTGGTTTTTTATATTCTTGGAGCCATTGATGGGCATGCAAAAAATTACTCAATTGAATACGCTAAAGAAGGGTATTTCTTAGCACCTCTGTATGACATTCTTTCCATCTTTCCCGCTTTAAATCAAAAAGAAATAGGTGTTGGTAAATACAAGATGGCATTAGGTATGGGAAAATCAAATCACTACACCGCCAAGAGAATCAATCGCAGGCATTTTATTGAAACGGCCAAGTTTTGCAGAATCACGCAAGCTCGTGCCAATGAAATCATTGATGAAGTTTTAGTCTGTGTGAAAAATGAAGTGTGGAATAAAATCAATTATTCTAAAAACTTTGAGCATAAGATCAAAGAGAAGATTGTTGATGGCATTAAAATTATCGCTGGTGGTCTATGATTAATTTAAAAGCAGTTCTACTTTTAAGTGCGATTTTACTTGTTGGATGTGAATCTAAAAAGGACAAAGCAAAAAGTGAGCAACTCAAGCGTCGCGCTGAGTTTGCTAAAACCTATATGCCAGAAATGGTTGATGGAAACATGGAGCCACCTTATCCTGATTATGATTTAGATAGAGAAACGCTCCTAGGTGTTGATTCTGATAATGATGGGATAAGGGACATTGTAGAAATTTCTATAAACCGTAAAGGAAAAAATAAAAATGAGAGGAATCTTTTACGCAAAGTATATTCAAATTATGTAGAACGCTTTAAAAATCCAAATCCAACTAAGAAAGAATTTCTAATTAACTCTGGTTCTGATGATGTTATGGCTTATTGTGCAGCTTTAGTTTATCTACCTGGACAAGGTCGTTTTACTAAACATTTTTCTGAGTTGAATCAGATAGTACTTGATACCTCGAAAAGGCGAGCTGCAGATAATAATTACAGAATGAAGTTTCCATATATTGGTGAAGGGCTTGGTAACACAGAACTTTATTTCCTTGGGAAATGCTTTTGTGGCTTTGACATTGAAGATGAAACTAATGTTTTTGACAGATATAGAGCGGAGCATTTCGGAAATAGAGATCTAGGTCCAGCTTTAAAACGAGTTCTTGAAAATAATTTAAGCGGTAAGTATGAGAGATTCTTCTCCAAAGAAGAAATTTCTAGTTGTTATTCACATCTCATGAATTAGCCTAGTGGTTTTTAACTTTCTTATAAAAAAGAGTGCCAAGACATAAGCACATAATCGTCAGACCAATGGCAAGACCCGCCCAGTAACCAGCAGCACCCATTCCATAAGAATTCGCTAGCCAATATCCGCACGGAATACCAATCATCCAGTTGGCCACAAAGGCAAAAACCATTGGAAGCTTAGTGATACCAACGCCTCGAAGAATTCCATATAAAGTCACTTGTAGACCATCAGGAATTTGAAATAAAGCCACAAAAATTAAAAGCTTGGCGGATGCGGCAATAACACTTTGATCATCTGTAAAGAAGGCTAATAGAATGCCAGGGATGAGTGTGTAAGTCATAGCGGTTAGAAACATGACGGCCGCGGAAAAACTAAGTGCAGAATGTGACCAAGTCATAATGCCAGTTTTATCTTTTGCACCATAAGATTGGCCGACTTTCACACTAACAGCACTTGAGAGACCCAGTGGAATCATAAAGGTAAGGGAAGCCAAATTTAAAACCACATTATGTGAAGCCGAGGTGATGATATCCATACCACCAATTAATACAGTAACGGTTGAAAAGGAGAGTACTTCTAATAGAGTCGATAACCCAATAGGAAGTCCAAGTTTTAGAAACTCAGTAAGAAGGCTTTTATCAACCAGGTATGAATGTTGTCTAAACTTATTCGTGTGAACGTATAAAACGATGGCCATAATAGTTCTTGAGATTACTGTGGCCCAAGCAGCTCCTTCGATTCCCATTTCTGGAACACCCAGAAGGCCGAACATCATGACGGCATTAAGAGCGACATTGAAAATATTAAAAACGAGAATGAGGCCGTTGGCATAAACTGTTTTATCCCAAGCTTGCAGATATTCTTTATAAACTTGAAACAAAAGCATGGGCAGAGTCGAGATTCCGGCTATCTTTAGATACTGAGCAACCATCGGTTCAATCTGCGGATTCAGACCAAAGATTTCTAGATTGGCACTAACCACTAAAAGTAATCCGTAAAGAACAATACTAATGATCGCGCCAAGAGCTTGGGCGGTAAAAACGGCTTCTGGGCGATCAAGGTTTTCGCCGCGATATTTCGCAACAATTGGACCAATCGCGTAACTAACACCAAGGCCTACCATTAAAAATGGAGCGAATATTCCATTGGCCGTACCAAGAGCTGCTAGTACATCGTTTGAGTAACGACCCGCCACCATAATATCGCCGACGCCAAACATCATTTGGCCCATCTGGCCGGCAATAATAGGAAGGGCAAAGATCAATAAATCTTTAATAGAACGACGTGTAATCATGCCAAGAGTATGAATTGAATAGCAGAAGTGTGCAACTAATCTGATCCAATTTATTGCCCTTAGAGGTGTTGCGCGTTACTCTATTAGGATAGAATTCAAAGAGGTATTTGTGAGCAAAGATGCTGGAAGCATTAATGAGCAGGGCTCTGGTAAAAAAGGTTTTGCCGGACTGTTAGAAAATGTTCTTAGAAAAGGTCAATACGTTGGCTTTTTTCTTTTCGTTATCCCAATTGCAATTATGTATGTCATAGCGATCGGTTTTTCAGTTTTTCCAGGCCTTTTGATTTGGCAATATCTCGTACCAATGGCTCAGACTTCAATTGAGTATGCTCTGTTTGGTTCAATCGCAATTGGTTTTGGCTTCTTTATTGGAATTTTTGCTCTTTGTGTAATCGTTCCAATTTTAAACTTTCCGCTAATCTTTTTTGTAAAACCTTATCGTGGTCCTTGGTTAGCGCTTGAAACCGTGGCTTGGTATTACCACAACGCTTTATTTTATCTTGTTCGTTACACTGTGCTTGATTTAGTGACGCCTTCACCAATCTCTCAACTATTTTTGATGGCAATGGGTATGAAGATGGGTCGTGGAAGTATGGTTAATACCTCCAATATTTCTGATCCGTGCTTAATTCGTCTTGGAGATTATGTCACTGTTGGTGGCTCAGCCTTTCTAATGGCCCATTATGCTCAAAAAGGATATGTCGTGATTACACCTATGTCGATTGGAGACAAATCAACAGTTGGACTTAACTCAATCTTAATGGGTGGAGTACAGGTTGGTAAAAAAGTGGCCATTGCTCCTAACGCTACTGTTCTTCCAAAGACAATTATTCCTGATGATACAAAGTATGGTTATGAGGGGCTCAAGTGATTTTTATTCCTCGTTTTACTCTAGTTTTTATTTGGGGTGTTTTCTCATTTATTATGGGAATCGTTATTGGGATTTTAAGACCATTTCATCCTTCTAATGTCCGTGCCACAGGAATGATTCTTTGCCCGGTTGGCTTTAAGATTTTGGGAGTTGATTTTGAAATTCGAAATAAAGAGAATTTTAAAAAACAGTTTCCGTTTGTACTTGTAGCAAATCATCAAAATAATTTCGATATGTTTCCAGGTGGCGCAACCACACCTAATCGCTGTGTCACTCTCGGAAAATCAAGCATTGTCTGGATTCCAATTTTTGGTCTTTTTTATTGGCTTGCTGGTAATATTCTTATCGATCGCTCTAATAAAAGAAAAGCAAAGGCTTCGATGGAGCGAGTAACAAAAGAAATTTTAGAAAATAATAAATCTGTTTACATTATGCCTGAAGGAACTCGCGGACGTGGGCGTGATATCCTTTTGCCATTTAAGCGCGGTGCTTTTATTACTGCGATTAATGCGCAAGTGCCGATCATTCCCGTTTGCTATTCTTCTTATCACAACCGAATGAAGTGGAATAAGTTAAAGGCCGGTAAAATTATTGCTCAAGTTCTAGAACCAATTCCTACTACAGGTTTAAAGCCTGAAGATTCAGTGAAGCTGATGGATGATGTATATAAGATTATGCGAGCGCAGATTATTGAGCTTAATAAAGAATTAGGTTACGAGGACTTTGCTAAGGCGACTTAACCGCTTCTTTGTACATATCTAAAGCTTCTTTTCTCTTTTTGGAATAATCAACAATGGGTGCAGGGTAGTCTTCACCGATAACACATCCACATAATTGCTGATCCATTGGTGTCATTTTGTTTGGTTCATGGATGGCCTTACCTTCAATATTTGAAAGCTCCGGGCACCAGGTTCTAATAAACTCACCGTCTTTATCAAATTTTTCTGACTGAGAGTATGGATTAAAAATTCGAAAATATGGTTGAGCATCAACACCGCTACTGGCACTCCATTGCCAGCCACCATTATTGGCCGCTAGATCAAAGTCTAAAAGCTTTGCCGCAAACCAAGCTTCACCTTTTCTCCAGTCAATCAAAAGTGTTTTACATAAAAATGAAGCGACCACCATACGTAGTCGATTTGGCATCGTACCAGTTGCTTTAAGACATCTCATGGCAGAGTCGACAATAGGAAAACCAGTTTCACCTTTTTTCCAAGCCTCAAATTCAGCGCCTGTACCTTGCCACTTAATTTCATCGTATTGTGGCTTAAAGGAGCCTTCTGTCACATAAGGGAATTGATCTAAAATACATTGATAGAACTCACGCCAAACGACTTCTGCCAGCCACTTATGATGACCATCAGAATCACCGGCCATGCCCGCTCTAACCATATCCCGTACTGATATATTTCCATGTCTTATATAAACAGACATATTTGATGTTCCATCAGCAGCAGGAAAATCACGCATCTTTCCATAATCACTAATTTTCTTTTGAAAATCTTTAAGTCGCTTTTTTGCCGCAACTGTACCGGCTTTGAAGTGAGGCGGTGAGGGCGTAAAACCTATTATCTTCATCCAGTCTGATTTAATAATTGAATTTGAATTTTTTCTTTTATTAAATTTTTTAAGATCCGGAGAGTGAAGAGCAACTTCTCCACCATACTCGTTAAGAACACTCATCCATTTACGCATATATGGCGTAAAGACTTTATAAGGTGTTCCGTCATCTTTAAATGTACTTTGTGCTTCAAAGACAACTGAGTCGATATGAAAGTTAAGTTTAATATCTTTTTTAGAAAGAGTCGTGCGAACCAGTTCGTCTCGTTTTTT
The DNA here is from genome assembly GCA_963976925.1 of uncultured Bdellovibrionales bacterium. Taxonomy (GTDB): domain Bacteria; phylum Bdellovibrionota; class Bacteriovoracia; order Bacteriovoracales; family Bacteriovoracaceae; genus UBA4207. Next base: position 218 of record CAXBMT010000016.1, on the reverse strand, counting down.
TGCCTGGGGTTCATAATCTTTATTAACAAAAACTTCCTCAATCTTTTGAGATTGGCAGTAGTCTAAGATTTCTTCCTCAGGCTTTCCATAGCGTATTTCCAGTGATCCACCTAAATCATTAAGAGTTTCTTCCATCTCCAAAAGTGAATCATGAATAAATTGAACTCTTTGATCTTTTTATCTTCTAGCTTATCTAAAATAGCTGGATCAAAGACAAA
>CAXBMT010000015.1:0-22864 GCA_963976925.1 uncultured Bdellovibrionales bacterium | reverse complement strand
GCGGTAGGTTCTTTTACGACGGTGTTGAAGAAACAAATTTGCATCAATTAATCTACTCTAAGACCATGGTTTGGGGAAAAGAATCAGAAAAAGACTGGCTGTTGGGAAGTAAATGAAGTTTAAAGTTAAAGACCATTATTTTAATAAAGCTAAAAAGGACAACTTTTTAGCTCGAAGCGTTTATAAGCTAGAAGAAATTGATCAAAAGTTTGGTGTTTTAAAAGCCGGAGATCAGGTTGTCGACATGGGTTATCACCCAGGTTCTTGGATTCAATATACTTCGAAGAAAATTGCCGAAAACGGCAAAGTTATTGGCATTGATATTAGACCTCTAAATAAAAAAATAGCCCACCTGAAAAATGTGGAACTTTTGGAGATGTCTATTTTTGATGTGGCAGAACCTAAGGATATAGGGGCTGAAGGTCATTTTGATGTTGTGTTGTCGGATATGGCACCAAATACCACAGGTATTCGCTCTGTTGATCAAGATAGATCTCTTGCTCTTGTGGAAAAGATATTCGAAATATTGCCAATTTTTCTTAAAGAAAACGGTAATTTAGTTATTAAGGTGTTTGATAGCCAGAGCGCACAAGATTATCTAAAATCTCAGAAACACTTATTTGAGAAATTAAACTTCCTAAAGCCGAAATCGACCCGCTCTGTGAGCAAAGAGTTTTTTGTCATAGGAAAAAACTATTTAAAAAATGAACCAAAGAGCTAAATCAAATACAAAATACAAATTTCTGCTTTTTATTGCAGGGTTAACACTTGTTATTGGTGCTTCATGGTTTGTAAGAGAAAAGTATAGAGAACATGTTGCAGCTAATAAGCGCAAAGAACGTATTGAAATACTGGCAGCAACCAAAGATAAGCTAGATGAGTATTTTCATCACGGCGGACAAAAGCCTCAGGAATTAGACCTTAACGATAGAAAGTTCGATCTTGAATATGCATCAAATAATGAACTAGAGACTTATGTTAAAAGATTAATTTCAAGATATGGCTCAGCTCACGTTGCAGTAGTAGTGCTTGAAAACGAAACAGGTAATATTCTTTTAAGTTTGGGTCACTCAAAGAAGTCCGATGAATTTGGACCTGTCCTTCCCTTTACGGCAACTCACCCGGCAGCTTCTCTCTTTAAGGTGATAACCGCAGCCGATCTACTAGAAAATACGCCAGTTACTGAAGACTCTAGATTTAAGTTTCATGGCCGAGGCACCACTCTTTATAAGAATCAACTTAAGGTTACCAATAGCCGTTGGGCAAGATATCAGTCATTAGAAAAAGCATTTGCATATTCTAATAACGTCGTCTTTGGAAAAGCGGCAATCAATCAAACAACTGCTGAAAGTCTTATGCGTACAGCTTATAGTTTTGGCTTCAATAAAGACCTAATGGAGGAAGTTAATCTTTCAAGGTCAATTGTTGAAATGCCAGAGAATCAATACAACCTGGCAGAGCTAGCATCAGGCTTTAATCGCAATACACTTATTAGTCCAATTCATGGAGCAGCCATTGCGGCCACTGTTGCGAATGAAGGACAATTTGTAACACCACGGATGTTAAAATCAATTACAAATAAAGAAACAGGTGAAGTTATTTGGTCTGGTGTAAAAAACTACACAACTAGCATCTCCTCAGAAACAGCCCAGGCTTTAAAGCAAATGATGGAACTAACTGTTTCAAAAGGAACTGCCCGAGGTAGCTTTAGAAGGTTTGATAGAAAAGTGAGAAGTCTTGTAAGTGTTGGTGGAAAAACTGGAACCTTGAGTGGGGGAATTCCAGAAGGACGAAGAGACTGGTTTATGTCATTTGCTGTCCCAAAAGATGAAGGCGCAGGCAAGGGTATTTCTTTATGCATAATGATCGTCAATGACGATAAGTGGTATGTGAAGTCGGCTTACTTGGCTAAAGAAATTATCGAATATTACTATAAGAAAATTTTAAGAATCGAGAATGCTTTTTTAAAAGAAAAAAGTAGTCAGGTAAAATCACGATCTGAAGGAAGAAGCTAATGTCTGATGAACAAGTTCAAACTCATAATAATTCAGAAAAAGAAGTGGTTTTAACAAAGAAAGAAAAGTTTAAAAAAGAAGCTAAATCAATAAGCATAATCGTTATTACGGTTCTTATATTTAGATCAGTTTTCTTTGAACCGTTTAGAATCCCTTCTGGCTCAATGATTCCAACTTTAATGATTGGTGACTTTATTTTGGTTAATAAGTTCGCTTACGGTTTCAAGCTACCATTCAGTGATATTAGTATTTTTGGTATTGATTCTGATCCAGTTTATCTTTTTGGTGAGAGTAAACCTGAAAGAGGTGACGTGGTCGTATTTAAATACCCATCAGATCCTTCGATTAATTATATCAAGCGAGTTGTTGGTTTGCCTGGCGATAGTATTGAAATTCGTGAAAAAAGAGTTTTCATCAATGATGAGCCTATTGATCAAAAAGAGATTGATGGACAAGAAATCATGTCAGATATGGATGAGAAGTTTAAAAACTATAACCTTAAGTTTTACCAAGCTAAAACAGGTGCTCATGATCATAACATTCAGCAGGATATAGATAATTACTATAAAACTGATTACGAAAAGCGAACGATACCTGAAGGTAAATATTTTGTAATGGGTGATAACAGAGACTTCTCATATGATTCTAGATTTTGGGGCTATGTCGATCATAAGTTGATCAAGGGCGAAGCTATTTTAGTTTGGTTCTCAATGATTTTTCCGTTTGGGGAAGACAGCTTTAAGTTTAGACCATGGAGAATTGGAACGATGATCAATTAACGATTGATCGTTACTCTGGTTACGCCATCATTTCCATCTTGAGGACTCCAGTCAAAATCAGAATCATTCTTAAGGTGAGATCTTATCCACTTTTTTAGGATTCCTTCGCCGTGCCCATGAACGATATCAAGATAGGGAATATCTCCATTTAAAAGACTTGTAAGCGCATCTAGTGAAAGTTTTTGAAACTCTTCCAGTCGTATACCTCTGGCATCGAGTTGGGTTGATAAGCGCTCACTTTTTTCAACAGAGACTGAAACAGTGAGAGGTATTTTTTGATACTGACCATCAAGAAGTAATTCTTGTTTATTAGACCATGATTTAAGACCGTTAAAATCAATAAAAACTCTATTGCCGGAAGTCTTTAGAACCTTTCCAAACTTTCTAAGGGTAGTGGACCAAACGCGCTTACCGATAAGATTCCCATCAAGTGCTAATAAGTTGTCGGGCGTTTTATCAGTAGGTTTCTTATCTACAAAAAGATGTTTCTTTTGATGAATACTCTCATCTAAAGATTTAAGAGATTTCTTACTAGATTTATAGTTTTCTACATCAGCTTTCAAGCTTGAAACAATCTGATTAAATTCATCTCTTTGTTTGGATCGTATTTTATCCAAAGCAGTCTCTTTTTGTAGTTCAAAAGCTGCCTTATCATTTTGCAGCTTTAAAAGCTTTGACTGCGCTTCCTGTGTTAATTGTTCGTAAAGAGATTTTTGGTCATTAATCTGTGTAAGCGCATTTTCATAATCAAAAATATTACTACCTAGAAGACTAGAGGCTCTAGATGAGATATCTGAACTCCAATTATTATTAAAAGTTAAACGCTTAAATGTTTGAATTCCCCTTGAGCTTCCAGGACTACCCCAAATGATTTTATAAAGAGGGTCTCCTTCAGCACTTACAGACATATGACATGATAGAAAATTCGACATGGTTGAACCAGTCGTCTTTATTCCATGATGGTGTGTCGATAAAAAGATATGAGGTTTAGAGTGATCGCTAAGGTACTCTAAAAGTGCAATGGCCAATGCAGAGGCTTCTTCGGAAGATGTTGAGTTGAATATTTCATCAATAAAGACAATGGAGTTTTCATTCACCTCATTTATCAATGATGAATAGTTAGCAACTTCAGAGGAGAAAGAACTAAGGCCTTCATTGATGTCTTGAAGGTCATGGGAGAAAAAGAAAAGTCTATCGTAACAGAATAATCTACATGACTTGGCTGGAACCCAAGAACCTAGGCGAAATAGTGAAATTGTTAGGGCAATTGATTTCAAAAGAACAGTTTTACCACCAGTATTAGGACCGGAGAGAATTATTCCATTTTGACTTGAATCCAAAAGAACATCATTGGGAACACAATCATTAATCAATGGGTGAGAAAAGCCTTTAATGTCTATCAACTTGTCATGTGTTACAATAGGTCTGCTAAGATCATAGTTTCTCGCCCATTGAATTAGGGTCTGTTGTTTATCAAGTTCAAAAATAAATAATGACCAGTTTATAAGTGGCTCAAGAAATGGAGATACTAATAAACTTAGCTCCTTGCACTTCTTAAATATGATCCACTCTTTTTTTGCTAGAAGCTCTGATCTTTTTTGAGAAAAGGACTTTAATTCAAAAGGCTCAACATAAAGAGTCATTCCAGTTCTAGAGCGGTGAATGATGGGGCCGTATTGGGAATTATAGTGATCTGAATCTACAGGAAGTACATAACGATCATTTACGATATCAAACTCACCTGAGTCAGAATATTTAAGCGTTTGTGATCTAAGAAGCTCACTGGCTTTTTTTCTAGCAGTTGTTTCGATATTAAAAATTTCTTGAATTAATTCTGAAAGCTCTTTGAATCCTGTCTCATTAATATTTCCATCTTCATTAACAAAAGAGCGTAGTTTTTGATGCAGCTTTTTGTCGTATAAAGAAGCAGGATTAAGAATGTTTTTATCAGTTTCATTAAAATTAGATTCGAATAATTCACGCCAAAGAAGGTCAGACTCAAAAATAAGTGCAATAGAATTTAGCTCAGTAAGACTTAGTACCCGACCTTTTGATAAGTCTTTTAAAAATGAGGTATCGAATTCAGCGCCTAGCTTCAATATATGTTGTGTCAGTCTTGAAAGTGAAGATGGTAATGACGAAAGAGAGTCTTGAATATTGAGGTGAAATTCAATCGAATCACTATCAAGGAACGCATCTGTGCTAGAAAAATATTTTCTTGTTGAGTCAAAACAAGCAAAAGAGCTGATAATATTTGTGATATCATGCCAATCTATAAGATCGAGAAAGTCTGCATTTTGAAAAAGGTCTTTGGACATGGATAAAGAATACAATTCAATGAAAGACTCGTCTATTCCTTTGCAGGTTCAAAAGATATTCACAACTCATTTGTTTATCTGCATATCTATTAGAATGCCCGGGAAAACTGAATGGATATGGATGGGAAGAGGAAGAAATTATAATATTCTTCAAAAAACAAGCTACGCCCCTGAATCAAAGCTTAGAACGAAGGATATATCGATCGAATGGTTAAGATCAAGGTTGAAAAATAGATGGCTTAAGGGGCTAACTATCGATGATGAAAACGGAACAATACAGTTTGAAGAGGCTGGTAGTGACTCGACCATAGCCTTTGGTTATAAAGATAATAAACTACACTTTATTGATATGGAGAAAAATAGCGAAAAGTGGAAAGTCTTGTCCAGCATAAATGGTCAAATAACATTCGAACAAAGCACTAAATTGATTGATAAATACTTTGATAGCATAAAAATACAAGCCATTGAAAATTTAAACCAACTAAACACTGAATGGATCGAAAAAGTTCAAAGAAAAGTTGAATCTAAGAAATCTAAAAAATTAAAAAATAAAATAAAAAACATAAAAAACGATATTCAAAAACTAATGGGATATGAAGCCCTATATATTGATGCACAAAACACAGATCACTTAGCGAATCTAGAAGAATATAAAAAAAATGGAACAAAAGTAAAGTTCAAAAAAAATCAAAATAAACATCATAAGGCGGATTTACTTTTTTCAAAAGCTAAAGCATTTAAAAAAGCACTACAAATACAACAAGCGAGAAAGCTTAATGTAATAGAAACCTTAAAGACTATTGAAGTCGAGGTTGATGATAAAAAGGCTTTACCATTGAACTGGATGTTTAAAAGTGCAAAGAAACAAGAAAGTTTACCTGAAGATATAAAAGTAAAATATTTTGAAAATGATGTATTAAAAATTGCAGTTGGCTTGAATGCAAAATCGAATGATTACCTCCGAAAAGCATGGGCCAATAAAGATACTATTTGGGCACATATTGAAAATGTAACTGGCTCTCATATATTTATAAAATCTAGTGAAGTACCTGATCAAAATGTATGGGAAAGGCTTGGGTCTATGCTAAAAGAATTTTCAAATTATGACCCGACTGAAATCCATTTGATTTGGACCAAAGTTCAGTACCTTAGGCCGGTAAAGGGGAAGGCCGGGGCAGTTAGATTTACCAAAGAAAAAAGAATAACAGTCAACTATGAAAGAGAGTGGATGAATCTTCTTGGTCTACGCTCAAATTAAATAAAAAGCTAAAATGGTAGAAGAAAGGAATATAAATGCATTTAATTGCTCAAGTACTTACATTATCAATTATTGCACTTCTGGGGACTTCGAAGTTAGAGGCATCAGAGAGATTGAAGCAATTCGATCAAAATCAATACTCGCCCTCTAAATACGGATTAAAAGATTTAACCTTTGAAGTCAAAATAGATGGAATGGAAAAAGATTTAAAAGAAAGGTACGCGCTGACAAAAGTTAACGATCCTAGATTTAAAGTCTATTGGCTAAATCCGGGGAGAATAGAAATTGAAGTCCTAGGACTTCCTCCAGGATTCACTAACCTTAAAAACGAACTAAAGAAGCTTGTTGTCGAGAGAATAGAGTACGTAGTTCCACAAAATCTTTCAACTCGATTAAGAGGCTACAGGTTTGATGAAAAAAAGATAAAAAACGATCTTGTTGTCCTGGAAGGAAAAGACGAAACAAATACTAAAGCAATTAATAAAATTGATGTTGTGTTGAATGAACAGGGTGAAATTCAATCAATGAAAACAACGTCACCGTCAGGCTCTCAGATGGTTAAGTTTGAATCCAGCAAGAAGAGCTGGAGTCATAGTAAAAATGTCATAGATACCGTCAATATATCTGCTGTAACAGGAATCCAAAGAAATACAACTGAAACAAAAATAACTTATATATCAAAGGATGGATTTGGCTTTCCATCATCGATTGCTACAGAAACGACCATAGAGGCGATGACAAATACTGAAGCCAAAAACAAAGTTACAACAAGTGCGAACTTGTATTTTAGTAATTATGAAGTGAATACAGGTAACGCTCAGAAATTCCTTATAGGTATCGATGAAAATAACTAGACTCACAAAAATTATAAGCCTAATCATGATTTTATTCATGAGTTCTTGCTTTAAGCAGAAGCCTAAAAAGATTGAGTCTCAAACAGATGTCGTTCAAGTAGAAAGGTTGAATGCTTGTACACAGATGAACTTGCTTCAAGATCTGTTCGAAAAAGGAAATATTAAGGCAGCGTTTGTTTGTACTGAGTGGAACATGTCATTTCCGACTCTCTATCAAAATATAAGCCAAGTAGACGTGAACTTATGGAATAACTTATTGATGCCTTTATCGACTCAAGTTTTAAATGATAAGGAAAATCTCAGAAGAGTTATTGCTGTATCTCAAAACCTAAATAGTCGTAACGGCTTAGATGACTTTGGGAAAGTCATTGGGGCACTGAGCGATGTTAACTTTTACGATGGACTAAATAGCCTGTTTTCCTGCGTAGATAAAGACTGCATTGGTAGATCAAAAATTAGCAAAAAAGATATAATGGAGCTTATTAGAATAATAAATATTTTAAAAGATAAAAATGTTGAAGTACATAGATTGATGTCACAACTCGTAAAAAGTTTGAGTGTTCTAGATCCTAGTTTTTCAACTAACGTCGCACGAGTTCTAGCAAGTCCGAGTTTTAAATCAAAACGCATGAATATGATTGATCTTCTCGTTGATTTTTTTACAGTCGAGAAGTCAGACTTTGAACGACAGGTCATTCCCAGAATATTAAAAACTGAAAATGAAGCCGATCGCGACTCCGTTTGGAGTTGGATGAATAGTACGGATTTTGGAGCGGATCTTCTAAGAAGGCTGATAGTATTTAATAACGAACATCCAAGTGCGATAAAAGATCTTCGCTCAATATCACAAATAAAAGAGATGGGGTTAAGCTGTGATTCAGAAGTAAGTGCAGCATTCTTTATTAATCTAGATAATCACTTACTTGATCTGGTAAATGTTTTTGCTAGTAAAAGCACCGTCGAAATTGAAACATACCTTGAAAACGATTTACTTCAACATCAGATTGCTACACAGTCATGTCCAAATTTTAAAGACATTAAAATACAGCTTGATGGTGCTGACTATGATTTAAGTGTAATTCGCTTAAAAAAATCACTAATTGAAGCTATAAAAATTCCAGGTGTATTAAGTATTACAAAGATTGTTGCTAAAAAAATAAGTCAAACACCCGGATTAAATGCAAAGGAATTAAGTAACCTAGTATCTAAGTACGGTGAAAAAAACTATCTAGGCTCTTTAGAAGAATTTATCAGAATTGTTGAAAATGAATCACCCAATGTTCTTGATCAATACGAAAGCTATTTCAAAAGTTTACCATTCAATGTTTTCAATGATTTGGCGTCACTACTTAGATACACGCTTGAAAAAGAAAATCATCTTTCTTGGATGTCGTTTGGACAAGCCTGGGAGTTCTTTAATGACCAAGAAAAAGAATTTGTTTTCAATTATATAGATGAACACTTCTCCTCAAAAAGTGACTATAAGGTTCTATTTAGTTTCTACCTTGAATTATATACAGTTTTTTCAGAATACCTGCCTAGACTTATTACATCTTGGACTTCAGAGCAAAGTATTAATCTAACCTATAATAGTCTTGAGTCGGTTGCTAAGTTCTTTCAGGGAGATAAAGTTCTAGCTGATTTTCGAGAATTCTTTTCAGAAAAGCATCTAATAAAGGTGATTGAATTATTCGTTAACGGTGAGCAGTTAAGTCAGTGGGCAAACGATGTTCAAGCCCTTTTACCAAGTTCATCTTTAAATAATATCAAATTTGAGTTTAATGATAGTTTTAGCTTTAGCTCTCTGGAGTGCCTCGAATCCATTGGGGATTCGAGTTTGTCTCTACTTATTAAGTCCTTTCCTAGTCAATGCCAGGCTGGTGACCCATCAAGTTTAGTTGAAAAAATAAGACTCATTTCTGATTTCAGCAATCATTTTGAACAAGCTAATGGTTACTCGTTGGTAAAGGAAAGTAACTTTTTAAACAGAGGGTTCCTTCAGAGCGTAATTTTAATGCTTAAACGAAGTTACGTAGACCTTGGGTCTAAAGATGACTTAGAGTCATACCTTTCATTTCAAAAGAGAATCCTTAATGACGAATCGTCTTATAAAATCTTAAAAACAACAAAAAGTATTACTGACAATCTAAGCCTTGAAAACAAGATTACCGTTCAGTCAAAACTGTTAAGAAGCGCAGCACTCGAGCTGAGCGATAACGAGAAACTAAAATCAAAAAAGTCAGCACTTCTATATCTTTCTGAAGTTCATGCAAACAATAATTGGTCACCACTTATTGAGATGAGCTACCAAGAGCAAGATGATAGATTGTCTTGTGAAAACGATCTCAATAGAAATATTGGTGGAATTCAATGCGCTTCAAAGGAAGAGTTTTTACGCTTTGCTGAGAATTTTACATCATTACTTACTCGTTCAAACCATGACGAAATGCCAATTGGAATCAGGCAATTTCTTAAAGCTCTCGATCCAAGTGAAGGCTTACCAATTCCCCTTGGTTCACGTGAGCCCACCCTTAAAAATCTCAGCATAAAAGAGTCGCTAAAAATGTTCTATGAGTTGAGTGATAGATCTAAAGAAGTAAACACCAAAGTTCTTGAGTATGAAACTGCTGAAGGATCAACTAACGAAAAAACAACTCTTATGGAGAGAATTGAAGTAGTGATCCGAGATGTGAATTTCGATGAAAATTACTTAGGAGCACACTATAAGAATTCTGTCTCAAAAGCTTATGATTATAACGATGTTGTCGAAAGTAAGTATAAACTATTTAATATATGCGTTAAGGCCGGCTTTTGCGGTAAATTCATGAATAGATCAGAAAAGAGAATGGCCAGAAACGCCGTAAGAGCTTTCCCATCACTTGCAGAGATAAATTTGGCTCCATATGAATATGGAGATTATATGAAAGCACTTCTTGGCGCAGTGGTATCTAGCTCCTCAAAAGCCAGTCAAATTTCATCTATCGTAAAATTCAAAAGAAATGGTGATGGTTTCAACATTCCGTGGATCCAAACAAAAAAGCAGCTACGAAAGCATAATGGAAAAATTTTGTCTGAACTTGCAGGGATTTCCGCATTTTCAAACATGGCCAGATGGACAAGGGATCGTTTTGGTAGAGATCCGCAAGCATTTCAAAACTTCCTAAATGGCGAAAAACTTAATTATATTAATGGCAACTTATTAAAGAATATAAATAAAAGTGTGTCAGATGCTACCTTAATAGCACTTATCGAATCATTCTCAGAAAACGATTTCGAAATTCTTGCCGACACCCATGACTTCATCTCGGGTCTATCTTACCAAGAGCTTTTAAGATTAGAAGATATGGTCGGTGATTCATTGGTGCTAATTTCAAGATTAACTGAAGATTCCAAAAACTTTGACTTTGATAGAATGTTTAACTTCGTATCTTGGGTTGTGTCAAAATATCCAGAAATAAAAGCGCAATGGAAAGCTACTGATAGTTTGTATGAAACTTTGATTGCCTATCATCCTTATCTTCACTTCTTAGCGAAATCCGTAATCGATGGTGACCAAGACTTAAAAGTCTTTGTTACGGATTTGTATGAATCCGTAGAATCGTTACTACTAAAAAATGAAAAAGGTCTTTCTTTAGCTGAAATTCTAAAATTAGAATTTGATGAACCATTAGCAAAAGAGTTGACTGAGATAGTCAGAAGCTTTACATCCTTAATGAAGGTATTAAACATAGATACTGGCACTGTCCAAGCTAAAAACCTCGGGGCTATGGCGACGTTCTTGAATAAAGACGTAACAGAGGGCTTTGCCCACTACTTACAAATGAGCTCAAGCAAAAGAGCTTGTTCATACCAAGGTGAAATTGTCTTTTGCCAAGATAATTTACACTATCTAGAGCCATGGAAAATAGTTGACTTACTCGCTAAAGATCAAGATGTATGGAGTAGGTACGTTATAGGTTTAGTTGATTCTCCAAGAAGTATTTCTGATTGGCTGAGTAACTCACTCAATCTTATCCGGATCCCTGAGCAACAGATTGGGGATTGATTTCCGCGTCTTGTACCTTCTATAAATCCCTTTATAATCAAATGGTTGAACGACTGGGGATTTATGAGAGAAGTGTCAATCGATGCTCAGATATTTTCTAAAATCAAAAATGGAAAGAATCATTTCTATGACAGAGAGCTACCTAAAAACTTTCCAAGCTTAGCCCCTGGAGAATGGTTTCACTTAAACTACAAAGATGAATTTTTTACAGCGTTTGGAAATGATCATGTGAAGGCAGGGCCAAAGGTTTGGGTCTTATCAAGTGAAAAATTTAATCCTAACGACTATTTAATAAGTACAATTCAAGCTTCTCTTAATAAAAGAGCACAATTATATCTAGGAGAGGGCAAAAGACTTGTCTTTGGACAAAACGATAATCTCCCAGGATTAATCGTTGATAGTTATGAAAAGCATTTAATTGTTCAAATCAATACTGCCGGAATAGATTCTCATAGAGAATTAATTAGAAAACATCTAGAAGCTAAAACGGAAAAGAAAGTCGTATTCTTGGATAATCAAGCTTACCGTGAAGATGAATCTCTACCAGTATATGAACAATCGCTACCATTAGATGAAGAGATAACAATAGTTGATAGTGGTTTTACTTATAAGATGCCATTCGAAAAATTGCAGAAGCTAGGTTTCTACTTTGACCATAGAGATAATCGTAATAAATACGAGTCATATCTAAATAAGTTGAAAGAAGCTGAAAAGGTTAGATGTCTTGATCTATTTTGCTATCTAGGTGCTTGGGGTCTTCACTCGATTAGAGCTGGTGTGAAGCAGATAGACTTTGTCGATCAGGCGAATCTTGAAAATGAGGTTCTAAAAAATGTTAGTTCTACAAATAAAGATATTATATCAAGATTTAATAGAGCGGACGTTTTTAAATATTTACAAGAAAGTCTAAATCAAAAAAGAAAGTGGAATGTGGTCATTTGTGATCCACCTGCATTTTGCAAAAGTTCTAAGCAAAAAGCTCAGGCGATTTCTGGTTATAAAAAACTATATAATAAAATTTTTAGAGTTATAGAAAGCAAGGGAACACTTGTTGCAGCTTCATGTACTAAGTATGTTTCTCTTGAAGAGTTTACAAGTCTGATTAGTCAACAAGCAAAAGAAAATAATCGAAAAATTTGGCTTAGAGACATCGGCATTCAAAGTATGGATCATCCAATAAGTAATATGAACGACAGTGCTAACTATATTAAGTACGCACTCTACTATGTAGAGTAAAGGGTTGATGATGAAGGGAACAGAAAAGGTTGATGAAGTTTTAAACAAAGCCAAGTCGGTAATCTTTGGACAAGATGACCTTCTTGATTCAATCATGGCCGCTTTAGTTTGCGAAGGGCATTTGCTTATTGAAGGTATGCCTGGCCTTGGTAAAACGTTGAGTGTGTCTGTAATGGCAAAGCTTTGTGATTTAAGTTTTAAAAGGATTCAATTCACTCCAGACCTTTTGCCATCAGACTTGATTGGTACAATGATCTATAGTCAAAAAACGGAACAGTTTACAACTAAGTTCGGACCGATCTTTACACAACTTCTTCTGGCTGATGAAATAAATAGATCGCCAGCAAAAGTACAAGCAGCTTTATTAGAGGCAATGGCAGAAAAACAAGTAACGATTGGTGAGAATACTCACAAGTTAACAAGCCCTTTTGTCGTTCTAGCGACTCAGAACCCTATTGAACAAGAAGGTACGTATCCTCTACCAGAAGCTCAGCTTGATAGATTTATGATGAAAGTTTCAGTCGATTATCCAAGTTTTGATGCTGAAAAAAATATTCTTGCACTCAATTTTGATAAAATAACTAAAAATGACGCTTTAATGTCGACTGACGATATTATCGATTTAAAGGAACAAGTAGAGAAGATATATGTTGATGAAAAGATAAAAGATATGCTTGTTCGCATTACACATGCGACCAGACCAGGGTCTGAGTATTTTGATAGTGCTTACAATGGTGCTATAGCTGCCGGAGCTTCTCCAAGGGCGACAATTTGGCTTTATAAACTTGGTAAGTTTGTTGCCTTTCTTAAAGGAAGAGATTTTGTTTCACCTGAAGATGTTCTTCATGTGGTGCCGACAGTTCTAGGTCATAGAGTCATACTAAGTTACGAAGCAATGGTTGATAAAATTCAATCTAAAGATCTCTGCCTTAAAATCGCAGAGCGTGTCATTTAAATGATTAATATAAATGAGGTTAAGCGAGTCTTAGCTAAGGCTCAGACAAGATTCTTTAAAAAGGCTAACTCTCATTCAATTGGGACATTAAAGTCTAAAGTTAAAGGAACTGGACTCCAGTTTAAGGAACACCAAGTATATAGTCATGGTGATGATGTACGATTTATTGATTGGAATATGTTGGCAAAGACTTCAAATCCATATGTTAAGACTTTTGAAGAGGAAAGAAACGTAGAGATAATTTTAGTTTTAGAGGTATCCCCAACGATGCTCGCTGGTGAAAAAGGAATATCAAAACTTCAAGCAGCCATTGAAATTAGCTGTATGCTCTATTTGATGTCAGATAAAACAGGCGATCAAATTCACTTTGTTTTGGTTAGTGATGACATCTATGATCTCCCAAAAATGAGGGGAGAAAAAGGTATGAGAGCAATGCTTGATTTGCTCAAAAAACGGAATGTTCTTGATTCAGAAAATAAGCTACGTTATGACGAAATAATAAATAATGATGAAGTCGATCAAAAAAAATTAGATTTAAAGTTAAACAAGCTTCTGTATAAGAAAAAAGAAATCATCGTACTTTCTGATTTTAAGGGACAGATCAGAGGAGAGGTTATTACACACCTTGCTCGTCATTCCCATGTCCAGTGCTTCAGAGTGATTGCCAGAATTGATGAAAGTACAAACCTTCCATTTTCAGTATTAGGCCCGTTTAAGTCAAAGAAAAGTAAATTTTCAAAAACTAATACGGGAGATGAACTAGAACAAGAAGCCTTAAAGCATGTAACTCCAATTAGAATGACGAATGGTCACTTAGAAGAATTTGTAAGAGAAATGTCGTGAATTTTAAAAATATTATAATTATATTAATTTCACTTTACGTTAGTACATCATTCGCACTTGAAGGCGAGATAGTGCCCTCTGGAAATAAGTCTCTACAATTGGAGGAAGGAAGCACATTTGATGGAATAATTCGAATGTGGCCTTTTGACCAAAAACAAAGCCTAGATATATTCTCCGAGCTCAAAGAGGGCAAGATAAGTGAAAACATCTTTCTCGTGCAAAAGTATGACGTCGCTCGATCAAGTAATAATTCTGATGTCGTAGAAATATCAGGCTTGTTTGCTATTATAAAAGCATTTAAGCCAAATACTAAAATCAAAATTAAGCTTAACGATTTTGTTGTCAATACTGACGTAAGAAAAATTACTACAGTTGCAACAGCACCACCACCACAAGAATTTGAATTTGTATCACAACCTGATATTGAGAAGGCAAATGTAGATAAGGTTTTAATCTATATCTCGCCAGTAATACTAATTGTTCTTATCTTAATTGCTTTTTTATATAAAAAAGCAAAAGCTATTAAAAAAAGAAAAGAAGAAATAAAAAAGACTAAAGATAAAATATCAATTGCGTCCAATCGATCAGATCTTGAAGAATTGTCAAAGATGATTCCCCAATATAAAAAAATCATCAATTTGAATGAAGAAGAAAAATTCCAATCATTTCTAGAAGAAATACAATATAAACCTAACTGGTCACAAGAAGAATTGGAAAAAGCTATCGAACTTAAAGAGAGGTTATTCAATGGGAATTGAAACTCTCGGATTATCATTCTTTGTTAGCATTTTGGGAGCAATCATCTGGTTGTATGCGCAGTATTACTTTTTCAAAAAACCAGTTGTACCAATCCTTAAAAATAATAAGGACCGTAAGTTTAGCCTGAAGAAGCTTTTTGTCGTTATTTTAGGTTTAGTTGGTTGGGGTTATATCTGCTTTTCAATGACACTTCCCAAAAAACCAGCAGGCTTTGTGACAGATCCCGAGGAAGTTAACGATGTTATCTTTGTTGTTGATGTAAGCCTTTCCATGCTTGCAGAAGATTTTAAGCCAAATAGGTTGCAGGTTTCAAAAGATAAAATTCTAGACTTCGTCTCCCTGAGACCAACTGACAGAATTGCCATTGTTATGTTTTCAGAGAAAGTTTTTACACTTTTACCTCTTACAACAGATCTTAACTTAGTTAAAAGAGCGATTAATGATATCCAGGCTGGATTTTTGGGAAGTGGAACAAATATAGGTGATGCGCTTGCACTTGGTGTTGCAAGAGGTATTCAATCCCTTGCAAAAAACAAAGTCATCATTCTTCTTACTGACGGTGTAAGTAATGTTGGAACAATGACTCCTATACAAGCTGCAGAAGAAGCACAGAAAGCAGGTATTAAGGTATATGCGATTGCTATCGGTGGCGATGGAGATGCAAGGATTCCTGTCCCAAGTGCCTTTGGAACGCAGAGGTATCAATATATTCCTGGTGGTAGTTTTGATGTCGATACACTTAAAAAAATAGCGAATATGACTGGTGGAGAAGTTTTTAGGGCAGATAATGAAGAAGCTCTCAAACAGGTTCTTGCTAAAATTAATGAGCTTGAAAAAACTAAAATCGAAAAAAGTGGTAAAGCGGTTTATGAAGAATTGTATTGGAGTTCGCTTGCAATTGGATGCTTACTTTTAAGTTTAAGCTTCGGATTTAGGTGGGTTGTCCTGAGAGAGGTTATATGATCTTTCAAAAGATGAACTATGCTCCGTTTTTGATCGGCGGATTAATTCTCTTTGTTGCGTTATATATCTGGGATTATAAAAGGTATTTAAGTTGGCTTAGGGATTGCTTTAATTTAAAGCCTAAAAAAACAATAATTATTTCAAAGTTCTTTTTGTTTCTATCTATAGTTCTTATGGCAATGTCTCTGCTTGATTTAAGGGGAGACCAAGAACAGATCAATACGCCTCTGACTGATCAAAAAACAATAGTCTTAATTGACGCCTCTTCAAGTATGTTAGTCGAAGACGTGCAACCAAATAGATTTAAGAGAGCTCTGACTGTTGCCAGACACTTTGTTAAAAATGCAATTGGTCATCAAATTTCAGTCATTGTTTTTTCAGATATATCAAAAAAAAACAAAAGTAACTGAACACGAAGTTCTTTTTGAACAACAAAAAACTCATACCCTTTACTGACGATATTGACTTACTAGATGCAAGACTTGCTGGACTTGAAGATGAAAGGTTAAGAGGTGGTGGTAGCCGAATTGCTTCAGCGCTTGCAGAAACCGTACAAGCACTTAAAAATGAAACTTCTAATGGTAAACCTGGTGGGAATATTCTGTTGATTACAGATGCCGAGGAAAATGGAAGTGAATTTAAGATAGAGAATACCGCCGGTATAAGTATGGCGGTTGTGGGAATTGGAACTGTATCGGGTGGTAAAATACCGATGAGAACTAAAAGTGGTACTTTCACAGGTTATAAAACTCACGAAAACAAAGAAGTCATCTCAAAGCTTGATGAAAGTTACCTTGATAAAATAGCAGCTTTGTTTGATAGAAGTAAAAAATGGGTTGTACTTTCTTTCAGTATGCCGACTGAAGAAGTATTAAGCTTTTTTAGAGAGGGTTCTACCAGAAGTGATGGCTTTGACCTTACAAAAATTAGACCAGTACTGTCGCAATACATTGTTATAGCTTCAATTGCTTCATATGCTTTATCGATTATATTTTCAAATATGACATCATATACAGTCCTTACACTCTTTTTAATTGTTTTCTTGCCCCAACTTGCTAACACTCAGGAAAATAAAGATGAAAGTAAGGTCGATATATCGAGTTTGAGTGAAAACTGGTCGCTTGAAGAAAAGCAGCAGCTAGCATTAGAGTTTGCCAAAGAGAAAGATTTTGATAAGGCCAATCTTCTATATGAAGAATCTGAATCAGCATTAAATATTAGAAGCAAAGCGAATTGGGGCACAAGCTTGCTTGCTAAAGGCGATATAAAAGGGCTTAAGATTCTCGACGAGGTTTTAAAGCAAAATAACTCTGAAGATATTGAACTTGAAAGACAAATTCATAGCAATATCAAAAAATATCTTTCATCAAACGGTGGTTCTGGTGGAAAAGATGGTGATGATAAGAGTGAAGAGTCTAAAGAAAATAGCTCCGGTGAAAAGAAGTCTGATAAAGATAATAAAAATGGAAAAGGTGGCCAGGGCGAAAAGCAAGATCAAAAAAAAGACGAGAAGCAGAATGGTGAAAATGAGGATGAATCAAAAGACGGACAAGAGTCTAAGAAAGAAAAACAGATAACCAACATGGCTCAAAGAGAACGTGAGATTGACAAAAAACGTAAAATGATGAAGGTTCCTGCTTTATTAAAGCAGTTGATGCAAGATGATAGAGCCCTTCAAAGTGAATATATAGACACTGAAACAAATGATAAAAATAACTCAAGACAAAAGAGAGACTGGTAAATGAAAAGTATCCTTTTGATTATCCTTATTTTTTCTTCTGCCGCTTTTGCTCAAATAGATATTAAGTTTCGACCAGAGCGACCCGTGGTAGATGAAAGTTTTAATATGGAAGTCGTCATTGCCTTTGATGGTAACGACGAACCCTTTATTACCTTCGATCCAGGTGGTCTAACAGTAGAGTCAAAAAGAAAGGGCGGTGTTACTTTTTCGACGCAATTGATAAATGGTCAGTTTACTTCACAAAAAACAATTTCATATATTTATGAGTTAAAATCTAACCGCTCAGGTGTGTTCTATCTAAGAAACTTTTCAGCGAAGTTTTCTGATAAAGAGTTCAAAGAAGATAATATAAGGGTTCAAGTCTTAAGAGAGGCAGAGAAACCCAAAGACTATTTCCTTGAAGCGATACCATCAAAAGAAAATGTCTACAAAGGAGAGGGCTTCTTCGTAAACTACTTTCTTTACACAAGAGTTCCCATTTATAACCAAGAGTTAAAAGAATATCCCAAACTAAATGGTTTTTTAAAAAGATTCAAAGCAGTTGATGAGACACCTGAGCGTATTGAAAGAAATGGTTTGATCTATCAACGCTCAAAAAAATATTCCGCAAAGCTCTTTGCCGAGAAAACTGGCAAGCTTCTAATTGATCCGCTGAAAATTCAAGTCGCTGTTGGGTTTGGTAACCGAGGTGGATTTGGTCTTCGAGATATGAGAAATGTTACTCTGTCGAGCGATCCTGTAGATATCCAGTCAAGCAGTACGCCTGGGGATAATGTTCCGGCGGGCTTTACTGGCTTAATTGGCGAGCATACATTTAATTTAGTTTTGAAGAAAAACAAATTCCTCGTCAATGAACCGATCGAATTATCTTTAGAAGTAATAGGTCCAGGATTACTTGAGAAAATGGATGATCCTGTTTTGTATAGTCATCCGGACTTGGAAAGTTTTGATACGAGATCTGAAATTCAAGAACTGTCGGAAAATAAATCAAGAAAGATTCTTGAATACACATATTTACCCCGTAGCTCACTAACTATTGAGGCAAGAGAGTTGTCTTTGTCTATATTTGATCCCGCAGACAAAACTTATAAAAGCTACAGTATTGCTATTCCTGAAATTCAGGTTGTTGGCGGAGCAGCACCTAGTGTTACTTCTACAAATCCTAAATCCATCAACACCATCACACCCTCAAAAGAAATAGAAGTAACTCCTAGTACCTTGACTCCAGTCAGCCCTTTTTATTCATCACAGAAATTTAAAGGCTTTATTAGTATCTATCAGTTATCTTTAATCATTTCCTTTTTAATATTTATTTTTGCACTTTTCACCAACGTTAATCGTGGTGAAAATACTAGAAGAAATCACGCAACGTATTACTTCAAGAAACATCTGTCTAAAGGGATAGATTACAAGTCTATGTACCAGTTTTTGACTATCTTGCGAGATGATAATAAACAAGAACTAGAGCAGGTGATTGAAAAATCTGACTTAGGCTCTGAGATAAAAGAGTACTTTAGAAACCTACTCGATTCGTTGAGGCAAAATAATTATTCACTTTCTGCCGGAAACAATAAGATTAAACCAGATAAGAAAATGTTCAAAAAACTTATAAAGAAGATAAATTGAAACTAGTTCAGCACACAAAACAAATTGTCGATCCCTTTGGTGCAACTCTTGGAAACTTTGATGGAGTTCATAAAGGCCACCTAAACATGCTTGATGAAGCACGCTTGGCCTGCAATAAACGAAACCTAAAGTTTGCTGTTATAACCTTTTTCCCTCACCCAGCTCAAATTCTTAAAGCACAACGAGCATTTCTAATAAGCTCTTATGAAGATCGAAGAGAACTTCTAAAAAATGCAGGTGTTGATTATCTTGTGGAAATTCCATTTACTCGCGAATTTAGCAGTATGACGGCTGACTCATTCGCCCAAGAATTTGTTCTAAAGATTGAATCCCTAAAACTGCTTTGCCTTGGATATGACTTTGCTTTTGGAGCGAATAAGAGTGGCGATATAAATACCTTTACGGAATTGTTAAAAGGCACAGATAAAGAAGCCTTTTCACTCAAAGAATATCGTGATCCAGCATGCAAGGTCTCATCCTCACATATAAGAGAATTGATACGTTCAGGTGACATTGGAAACATATCATCTTTATTGGGTCGCAATTTTAAACTTAAAGGAACTGTTGTTCACGGTCAAGGTCGTGGCAAAGGCATTGGTTTTCCAACTGCTAATATACGTGTTCCGGATGAGATGATAACTCCTAGTACAGGTGTCTACGCCACAAAGTCTTTCTTGCTTGGGAAAGAATATAAGTCAGTTACAAACATTGGGTTTAATCCAACCTTTAACGATAGTTTGAAAATGACAATTGAAACACATGTTCTTGAAGATATATCGGACTTTTATGATGAAGAGATGGAAGTGGAATTCTTAGGAAAAATCAGAGAAGAAAAAAGATTCGATAGTGTAGAGCACTTGAAAGATCAAATTGGTAAAGATGCAAAAACGGCAAGAGATTGGCAGTGATTAAACTGGGTCTTTTAGGTAAAAATATTTCTCATAGCTTATCTCCCAAATTATACAGTGATATTTATGGTGAAAAGAATGTTGAATATAGTCTTTTAGATTTTAACGAAAAAAATCAAATCCCACCGATTGATAAACTAATGATTGGTCTTGATGGACTTAATATTACATCACCATACAAAGAGCACTTTATTAAAGATGTAATCATAAAAGATGATTTTATTAGAAGTCTGGCCGCAATAAATTGTATCGCCAAAGTTGGCGAACAGTTCTTCGCGACCAACACAGATTATTCGGCGATGCTTAGCCTTCTACCAGACATGGCAAAGCAAAAACATGTAGTCATACTAGGCGATGGAGTAATGTCGAGAATTACACAAACAGCTTGTCTTAAAATTGGCTTGCAGTTTGAGGTATATTCAAGAAGGCTAACTCCAGAGAAGTTTAACCAGATGGAATTAGTTGATGAAAATGTTTTGGTTATAAACTGTTGTTCCAGAGAATACGCTTTCAATGGCAAAATCACCGCAGGATTACACTTTTGGGACTTAAACTACCTTCATCAAGCTCACTTACAGCTTTTTAAATATAAAAAGAACTATATCGATGGTCTTAACCTACTTAGAGAACAAGCCAGAGATGCAGCGGCATTTTGGTCTAGTTTAAAAAATTAAACAAATTTTTAGTGATTCCGATAACATAGACATATAGATTATAAGGAAACGTATGTTTAGGAAGGAATTTGCCGAAGTCATAAGTAAGACTGGGATGGTCCCAATTAAGGATCTGCGTCCACTTTTACTAGATAAAGATCCAAATGTAGTTTCAGAGTTTGGTCTTTTGCAGTTTGATTTTTTTGATGATGTTAAATTTGCCAAGCAGTTAGCTGAAAATTACAACCTAACATTTATTGATCTTTCCAAAGCAAAAATCAAAGAGCGAATCCTTAAACTTTCAAAAAAATCAGATGTCTTAAAATATCGAATGCTTCCAATTCAAAAAAGCTCAAACGCTGTAAGTGTGGCAATCTTTGATCCATCAGTCGTTAAACAAAAGGCTGAGCTTCAATCGGTTTTTCAAAGTCCTGTAGAATTTATTTTAACAAATATCTCAGCCTGGCAAAAAATATACTCAAGGGTCACTGAGTCTATTGATGAGCTACTCTCGACGATACAAGAGGTACTACCAGACTCTGGGCAGGCACAAGAGGCAGTAAGAGAAGAAGATATTGGAACTGAGGTTATTACTTTTGTGAATAGAGTTTTGGCCGAAGCATTTATCAAAAAAGCATCTGATATACATATTGAGCCTTATGAGAAGATATTTAGAATTAGATTTAGGATCGACGGTAAACTGGTTGAGATGGCCCAGCCGCCAAAGAAACTGATGTTGCCGATGATCTCTAGACTTAAAATTATGGCGCAGATGGATATCGCTGAAAGAAGAAAGCCTCAAGACGGTCGTATTAAATTATCGATCGGCGGTGCTCCAATCGATTATCGAGTCTCATCACTACCAACACTCTTTGGAGAAAAAATCGTTCTACGATTATTAGATTCATCTAATCTAGAGTTGGACATGACTAAGCTAGGGTTTGAATCCAAGCAGCTTCAAACATTTAAAGATGGTATTTATCAGCCATTTGGAATGTGTCTGGTAACAGGTCCTACTGGATCTGGTAAGACAACAACTCTTTACTCTGCCATTGCAGAACTTAATAAAGTTGCCACTAATATTTCTACAGCAGAGGATCCAGTTGAGTTCAACCTTCAAGGGATTAACCAAGTTAACGTTAAACGAGATATCGGACTGACGTTTGCCTCTGCACTAAAGTCCTTTTTGAGACAAGACCCTGACATTATTATGGTAGGGGAGATTCGAGACTTAGAAGTTGGAGAGATCGCAGTTGAAGCTGCACTAACAGGACACTTGGTGATGTCTACTCTTCACACTAATGATGCACCTTCAACAGTTACGCGTTTAATAAATATGGGTATTGAGCCTTTCTTGGTAGTTGGGGCTCTTAACGTTATTGTGGCACAAAGACTGTGTCGAAGAATTTGCGTTGAGTGTAAGGTAGAGCATAAGGTTGGTGTTGATGAATTAGTTGCTTGTGGGATTGCACCACAATCGGCAGCTAAAATAAAAATCTATAAAGGTGAGGGTTGTGACTACTGTAATGACACCGGTTATAAGGGCAGGGTCGCAATTTATGAAGTTATGGGTATGAGTCCGGGTTTAAAGGAGTTAATTCTTAGAAACTCGTCATCTGATGATCTAAAAAAACAAGCAATTAAAGATGGAATGAAAACACTGAGAATGACAGCTTTAACAAAAGTTGCTCAAGGTTTAACAACCCTTGATGAAGCAGTTATGAACTCAGGTTCAGATAAATTTTAAGGAGAATCCATGTCGGATCAAACAGTTACTAAAACTAAACAAAGCGGTGCTGGTGATATTAAAATTCAACAGCTCTTTAAGCTTATGATTGACAGTGGGGCCTCAGATCTACATTTGACGGTCGGATCCTCCCCAGGACTTCGAGTTAACGGAGAAATGGTAAG
>CAXBMT010000014.1:0-26195 GCA_963976925.1 uncultured Bdellovibrionales bacterium | reverse complement strand
ATTTCGTCGAACTGGCTCAGATCCAAAAACCACTTCTTTGCGACGATAAGGACCACCTTCAGCGGTTCTGGTCGTCTGCGCATTAGCAATATTTGAATTTATGGCTCCAATGCGCTTTTGGTTAGCGCCTAAAGCTGATGAGCTAATTCTAAGACTAGATAGCAGATCCATAATTACCTCTCTGACTGAATTGCATACTTCATCAACGCAAGTTTTTTGTTGAGTAGCTGCACAGTCGTGTCATACAAAATTTCGTTTTCGGCCATTAATGCTAATTCTTTATCACGATCAACATTGTTACCATCTTCGCTAACGATCCCATTAACTTCCTCTTCAATCGTTGGTTGTAGATTTGAAAATCCGCCGCCACCAACATCGTAGTGTCTTGAATCGTTAGTATTCATGGCCATTTCACCGTCAACATCTAGCGCGCGTGCCAAAGCTTCTTCGAAGCTTAAGCGTTTAGCTTTATAACCCGGAGTTTCAGCATTCGCGACGTTCGACGAAATCAACTCTTGTCTCATTTGACGAAAGTTAAGCGACGTTGCTAAAGCTTGTAGGGTTTTATCTGCTACACGCACTATTTAATCCTATCTCAAGTTTACAAAGTAAGCAGAACCAGTAGTTCTGTACTCGTTAATCTTGTTACGTAGAGTTCTAATCGATACACCAAGAATCTTTGCAGCTTGAGTACGATTTTCACTTGTGTGAACAAGAGCTTTTCTAATAAGTAGTTTTTCAGCTTCTTTAAGAGACATAAGACGAATGCCTTCTGAATCATCATCAGCAATCATTGAAACAGCTTTCTTTTCACCAATTTCAAGGTCACTTTCAGTTAACATTTCACCTTCGCAGTTTTGAATCGAGTTTTCGATAACTGTTTTTAGTTCATGTACGTTATGTGTCCAATAATGCTTAAGAATCTTATCCATTGCAGCGTCTTCTAAGTTCACGGTAGTCTCTCCACTTTCAGCAAGTAAACGACGAGCGATATGCTCTAAATCACCAATACGCTCGCGTAATGGACTTAATGTAATTGTATTGGCAGAAACCATCGTATAAAGACCACGATAGAAGCGACCTGATCCAACTAACTTAGAAAGGTTTTTTGTCGTTGTTGTAACTAAACGAACATCAATATCGTAATCTTGAAGTTCACCTAGAATTTTGTGAAGTCTCTTTTGGAAGTCATCTTCAAGACAGTCAATATTAGCAAAGACTACAGTCCCGCCATTAGCTCTCTCCAGGATTCCTTTATTAAATCTTCCCGATTCATCGCAACGATGACCAAGAATTTCATTCTCAACAGTCTGTGCTTCGTTGCTGCAGTCAACTGTTAAAAATGGGGCATCCATTCGGTTTGAGTTCTCGTGGATATACTTTCCAAGAGTACGTTTACCTAGACCGGCTTCACCTACGATAAGTACTGGTGCTTTAGTCACCGATACGTTACGTGCGATGTTTACCGCTTTTTGAATCTTGGGATCCTTCCCAAAAAGTTCGACGTTGACCGTGTTCATTAGACCTCCTGTCTTTGAATACCCACGCCACGGGTTATAAAAGGGTTCGCTCCTTAATCTTCAACAATGAAAGCTCCGATTTGATCATCTCCTTGATCGTGTCAGAAACTTTCCCATCACTTAACATTTCATTAAATATTTCTACGCCTTGATCGACTTTCGCATTATCAATCATGGCTGTTCCAAGAAGGAAGCCAAGACGATCGCGAAACTGACTGTTAGGGTAATTTTTCTTAAACTTCAAGATTCCCTTCTCTAACTGTGCTCGAGCAAGATCCGTGCTCTTTCCTGCAATGACTTCAAGATTCAGATAAGCGATACGCTCTCTGACTTGTGTCATGTACTCATTACTATTTGACAACTTTTCTGTATCTTCGAGAAGGGCCTTTGAAACTTTTTCAAACTTTTTTATCTGATTTGTTTGATAAAGTGAGTCTGTGTAAGCCATGAGCATTTCTGCTACTTCCTCTGCATCAAGGTCTCTCTCATTACCAGAGCTCACTAAAAACTCTTCCATCCACTTAACAGTTGCTTTAGCGTCGCCAGAAGCTCTTGCAACTAGACCGCGGTAGAAAGCATTTTTAGGGTTCTTAGGGTCCAATTTTTCAAATGCTGCAATCTTAGCTTCAACATTTGTATCATCAGAACGAATCGCCTTTATTACGTCGAGCTCAGCTAGGGCCACTTCGGCACTGACTGCATCCGGACGATTAACCCATAAAGGAAAAGTTCTCACTGGAGTACTATCAAGATTTCTAAAGCCTAATGATACTTCTTCATATCCTCTGTAAAGACCTAACTTGATTAAAGACTTCCCAACAAGATGATTAAGGTGTGGATCATTAGCCACTTTCTCAACGTATTTAGCCTTAAATGTCTCCCAAGTTTTTACAACTTGGGCGTAGTTTCCATTACTAAAAGACTTAAGCATCATTCCATATACAATCTCAGAGCCATCGCCCTCAAATGTTCTACGGTCAGAAGGGGGCATTCCTGTTAAAGGAATAGCTGTAAGATAAGAAAGAGCTTTTTCATACTCTCCATCTGTGATGAAAAGTCTCAGTCTTGTCTGCCAAAGAATTTTTTGAATATGCTTATCAAGATTATTATCACCTTCTCTTGAATCAAGAAGGACTCTGTACTCTAAGTCTTTTTTACTTGGCTTCTTATTTCTAAGATTTGTGACGGCTACATAACGGATTCTTGCTTCTGCAGAGCTATTGCCACTACGATCAATTGCTTCTTTATATAGTTTTGCCACTACTGGAATTTCTCTACCTTGCATCTCATAAGATAGAGCAAGTCTCGTTCGTGCTTGGGCAGCATTTGAATGGTATGAGTGTTGACCTACAAACAAATCAAACAATGTAGCTGCTTGAGCGAACTGAGCTTCTCTAAACATTGCTTCAGCAGCATTAAAGAGAATAGCTTCATGAACTGGTTTTGTAAGTCCTGGAGCAGCTGCTAAGTAGCTCTTAATAACATCTTTTTCATTACCTAAAGATAGCTGCGCGTACATTTTGTAACCTAGCATAACTTGGGCAGGAAGAATCTTTGCGATCGTCTTCTCTTTTAAGAGCTCATCGATTTTTTCGACCTGCTTAAGTTTAGCTAGAGCATGAAGAATGACCTTCGCTGCTTCTGCGCTTTCTTCGTAGTCATGATTCTCTTTACTAACGACATAGAATTCTTTGGCTCTTTTTAAGACTGAAACAAAGTCATTATTATTAGCATCAAAGGCAATAAGGTACTTTGTCGTTGCCCTTTTTAAGTCATAGTCAGGTGTTCTGGCTGCGATATTGCTAAACATCGCAACTGCACTTTTGACAGGATCAGTGTTTCCACTGTTCATATTCTCTCTAATCATGGCGTTAGCTTTTAAGTACTCAAGAAGATCGAGTTCATTTTCAGCACCATATTTGCGCTGAAAAAGCTCAATACTCTTGGCCATTAAGCCCCACTCTTTCTTCTTATAAAGATTGATACAAAGTTGTAAGTGGGCTTCTTTGTCACTTTTATTGAAGTCTCTATCTTTAATTGGGTAGAAATACTCAGGAGTTTTACGAGCTAAATCGATCCCAAGATTGATTTGTGGTGATAATGGAGTGTAATCCCATACAAAAGAAGCTCCATACCTGAAGTCTCTCCATTTTGATTCTTTTTTAGCGACCTTTTTGACTGCTTTAGAAACTGATTTTTTAGGCGCTTCTTCTCTTTTTAAAACTTTTGGACCATCAACGACATTAGTAACTGCTTGTCCAAACTCACTTGGGGTAGTTTTAACAGGTGTTAGTGCCGACAACTTATCTACATCCATCCAAAAATCAATAACAAACTTTTTGTCACGATCCTTATAGAAGCTAAAGACTTCTACTTCAGGAGAACTAAGCGTTATCTCTACTGTCGATACGTTGTTATTTTCTTTTGGTGCTAAATAACGAGTCTCTTTAACGTATCTTTCATCAATGGCTGACTGCTTGATTTCATTTTTAATGTCTTCAAATAAAGATGCATTTAATGTTTTAATCGTGAGCTTATCGCCACGCTTAGCAACAACAACCTGTTCCTTACCTGCAAATAGATTCCATCTAAGATGAGTTTTACCAGACTCAGGTGTAAAGATTTGAGCTTGTGAAACAGACGCGGCAAAACACACCAGGGCTAGTGCTACTTTCGTCAAAAATTTGATGGTTGATACCGTCATTTGATCGAAACTTCCTGTTTCATAATTAATCTTGATGCCAGCTTTAGATCATCCTGATCATCCATTGGCTCCCTATATAGTATCGCGTTTCGAGATAAAGGGAAGGAAATTTTTTCTCTATGGTTACTTTTGCCGGTCGATTTTTTGACGGTAGGAACTTTTTACTATTTTCCATGGTTTATCGATTGCAGGATATAATAAGCCTGTCGGATTACAGTTACTTGAGTAACTAAATAAATGATGGAGATGTTGTGAAAACACGTCTACTTTGGTCAAATTTTTTCTTACTTTTGTCAGTAAGCTTGGTTTTATTTCTACCAAGTTGCTCATTTGTATCTAATACCAACGGTGTCGTTAAATCTAAGACTATTGAGCTTAACTTTAGAAATTCAAACTGGTCCAAGATCGATTCAGATAGGGCTGACTATGCGTTTAAGCATGATCTATCTCCGAGTATTCTTGTTATCAACTCTCTTTGTCAGAAATACGACAAAACCTCTTTAGTGCAACTCACTGATAATATTCTTGCAGGTCTTGAAATGCCCAAGGTTTTAAAGCAACAAAACATGAGATTGTTCGAAAGAGCTTCTTTACGGACAGATGCAACTGGCAAGCTCGATGGAGTGAAGGCACATATGCTCATTCAAGTTGTAAAGAAAGATCGATGTATTTATGACTTTGTCTTGATTACAAAGGCGAAGACTATAGATAAAAGTTTAAGCGATTCTTTCTCAGAACTAGTTAACACTTCAAGATTAGGAGCAAGGTGAACTCTACGACTCAACAAGAACTAGATTCTCCTGAAACTAAAGTCTTTATCGACAAGCTTTATGCTATCGGTACGATGGTTTACTTTTTTGGCAATATATTTAAATGCACCTTCTCTAGACCTTTTTATTTTATGAGGCTTGTTGATCAAATTCGCGCCCTAGGTCTTGGATCAATATCTATTACGATTGTCATCGGTCTAACGATGGGACTCGTGATGACACTTAATTTCGGCTACGGTCTGGCCAAGTTTGGTGGTGTTCTCTATGTTCCAGCGGTCGTCTCCCTCTCTTTAGCACGAGAAATGGCACCTATATTCACTTCCCTTCTTGTAGCAGGAAGGATTGGCTCGGGCATGGCGGCTGAAATAGGATCAATGAATGTTACTCAACAGGTTGACGCTATTAGAGCTCTTGGAACCAATCCTATAAGAGTTCTAGTCGTTCCTAGGTTTTGGGCAGCTGTCATCTCTCTTCCGCTTCTAACAAGCTTATCCTGCTTTCTTGGAATCCTTGGAGGCATGGTTATCTGTCAGAATGAATTTGGAATGCCACCCGGTTTCTATATCAACAAAGTCCTCGACACAGTTAAGATTCACGACTTTTTATCAGGAATGGTTAAGAGTGGTATTTTCGGTGCCATTATTGCCATCGTAGGCTGCTGGAGAGGCTTGGCCACAGCTGGTGGAACAAGAGGTGTTGGAGAGAGCACGACCTGGGTGGTTGTTACTTCATCAATAGCAATTCTTATTACAGACTTTTTTATCTCCAAAGTCTTTTTACTGATTTGGGGGCATTAATATGAAACCAATTCTAGAGCTCGATTCAATATATAAGTCGTTTGGCGAGAAGAGAATTCACCAAGGTGTTAACTTTGATCTACAAAAAGGTGAAAGCCTTGGGCTGCTTGGAGGATCTGGGACCGGAAAATCAGTTCTTCTTAGGAGTATTATCGGACTTGAGAAAATTGATAGTGGAAAGATAATTTTTCATGACCAAGAAGTTCAAAGCATTAAGGATGAGGTTAGTCTTTCAAAACTTAGATTGAAGATATCCTACTCATTTCAAAGTGGTGCCCTATTTGATTCGTTAAATGTATTTAATAATATCGCCTACCCTCTTTTTGAACATACTAAGCTTAGCTTCGTCGAAATACAGATTGAAGTTGCCAAAGTTCTAAGACTTATCGATTTAGAAGGGATTGAAGAGCTCATGCCATCAGACCTTTCGGGTGGTATGCAAAAAAGAGTAGGTATGGCACGAGCTATGGTTTTAGACCCTGAGATTATTCTTTACGACGAGCCAACTGCAGGACTCGATCCGGCCAATATTGAAAATGTTGTGTCTCTCATGCTGAAACTCAAAGAACGTGGCCAATCCTCTATTTTAGTCACTCACGACATTCCTTCGGCTATAAGGTTTTGTGATCGAATCTTAATTTTACTCAATGGAAAAATCTATTTTAATGGGACAGTTAAAGAATTCACTGAATCTGATGATCCCAATATTTTAAAGTTTGCCCAATCACAGGCAAAGGAAGCTCATCATGCGTCCTGAAGACAAAAAAAGCATTATTCTCACTGGAGCATTCGTCGTCTTTCTAACCATCGTAACGGCAGTTTCATTGTTTCTTATAAGCAAAGAAAATAAGTTGTTCAGCCAAAAATCGACGATCATAACTTATGTCACGAATGCTCAAAGTATTAGAAGTGGATCAGCTGTTCATTTTAAGGGGATAAAGATTGGTAATATTTCTTCAATTGATATTCAAAGCCTAGATCGAATTAAAATTTCACTACAAGTTGAACAAGAATTTATGAAATGGATTAAAACTGATTCATATATTGATTTTAGAACTCAAGGTGTCCTTGGAGATAAATATTTAGAGATTCTTGGTGGTAAAGAAGAAAGCTCATCAGTTAAAGATGGAGCCCTGCTAATTGCTAACGAAAACTCTCAGTTTGATAAATTTATCAATCAAGGTGAAGATATCTTAACTGTTGCAAATCGTGTTCTTTTAAAAATCGACTCAATTATGGGACCTGTTGATAATAGCCGTATCAGCAATATTCTAGATAACCTTGAAACGGCGACAAGAACCTTTAGTAGTGTTGACCCTAAGAAGCTTAACTCTACAATTGATGGATTAAATCAGTCGTCGAAGTCTTTAGGGAAAGTTATAACTCAAATTGAAAAGGGTCCAGGAAGTGTTCACTCCCTAATTTATGATCCAACAGTTCATGAAGACATTAAGTCTTTATTGGGTGGAGCCCAGCGAAGCAAAGTCTTGCAATATTTCATTCGTGAAACAATCAAAGACTCGAACAGGTAGCTTATTGAAGCTCCATTAAGCCTTTCTTTTTCATTTTCTCGATCAATGTAGTTCTGTTAACTCTAAGAAGCTTAGAGGCTTGATTTTTATTGCCATCTGTACGCTCTAGAGCCTGTGCAATAAGAGAGTCTTCAATTTCACCCAGGACTTGCTTAAGATCAATTCCCTCTTCAGGAAGAGATATCATAGATGAAGTCGATATGATTCCTGGACGTCCCTCTAGGAACTTAGCTGGTAAATCTCTAGCTCCAACGACTCCACCACCACGTAGAATAACAAGTCTTTCAATAAGATTTTCAAGCTCTCTAACGTTTCCAGGCCAATCGTAGCTCATGAGGACTTCAAGAGCTTCATCATCAAAATCAATTCTATTTCTACCGTCCGCACTTACAAAACGACCTAGGAAGTGAGAGATGAGTAATGGAATATCTTCTCTTCTTTCTCTAAGAGAAGGAATACGAATTGGAATAACATTTAAGCGATAGAAAAGGTCTTCTCTAAAGTCACCTTCTTGGACACGCTTTTCTAGGTCTCTGTGAGTAGCTGTAACGATTCTAACATCAATTGGTGTCGTAATCGTTGCGCCTACTCTTTCAATCGTTCTGTTTTGCAGAACTCTCAAAAGTTTCACTTGTAAAAGTAGTGGCATATCACCGATTTCATCTAAGAAAATTGTCCCTTGGTTGGCTAATTCAAAGCGACCTTTGCGACTTGAGATAGCGCCAGTAAATGACCCCTTCTCATGTCCAAACAGTTCACTCTCAAGCAGCTCACCAGGAATTGCACCACAGTTTACTGAAACCATTGGACCTGGCTTTCTAATACTTAGGTGGTGAATTGCATTGGCAACTAACTCTTTACCTGTTCCTGATGGTCCAGTAACAAGTACTGTTGAATCAGAAGCAGCGACTTTTTGAATTCGCTCAAAAACTTTTTTCATCTGAGGAGATCTTCCGATCATTCCACAGAACATATCTTCCTCACTTGGCTCTTCAAGCTTGAACTTAGTTAAGAAAATATTATCTCTGTTCTTTGGTGTTTTTTGAATTTGTTCAATACTAGTTTTTTCATAGCCAATTTTAGCTAGAGCTTTATAAACAAGTTCAGCTAAATCATCGAGTTCAAAAGGCTTAGTTAAGTAGTGAAAAACACCTTTTTTAGTCGCATTAATAGCTGTTTCAATTGAAGCAAAACCTGTCATCGCGATAGAGACAAAGTGATGACCCTTTTCTTTTAAAATATCGATAAGAAGAAGACCGTCAGCTCCACCATCATCAAAGCTAATATCAGTAATTAAGCAGAATGGTTTTTGTTTCTCAGGAGTTTCGCTAGCAATTTTTTCATCAAGCGCTTTAAGTGCTTCAGATGGACGATCAAAGTAATGAACATTAAGAGCTGTCGACTTTTGAATATACTTTTGAATCGACTGACCAAGAATTTGATCGTCTTCTACCAAGTAGATTTCAGGTAAGATCTCAAGCTCTTGATTAGAAGCTTGATCTGAACTAAATCCTTGGTGTAAAAATTCAAATTCGTTCATGCGTCTTCGCCTTTGTGCGCCTGATTAAAAGAGATTAAAACACTTCGTTTTAATCCCTATAAATGATGCTAGCCTGAACGTAGGACCAGTGTCAATTTATCAACACCTTACATCTGTGCTATATTTTATCAAGAACTTAACGCAGCGCTATCGGAAAATTGTATCGCGAATTAAGCCTGCAGCGTCATGAGGACTACCCGCAAGCATATAGTAGATTAGGGAAATGAAACAAACGACACAAATGGAGACAAAAAATATTGTGATCCAGCGTACTTCTTTAAGCCAGTAGATATGACCGAACTGTGCCGAGATCAAGAATAACGGAACAGCCCAAAAGGGAATGTACCTAACAACAAAATATATCCAATCTTCCATTTTTTTATTCTAACACCAATAGATAAAAAAAAGCCCCCAAATTTGGAGGCTTTCTTTTTTAGAATAATGCTTTTAGTTCATCCAGCTTATCGAGCTTTTCCCAGGTAAAGCCGTTGGCAGAACTTCTACCAAAGTGACCATAGGCTGAAGTGTCGCGATAAATTGGCTGAAGAAGATTAAGTCTTTCAATCAAAGCTTTTGGTCTCATATCAAACAATTCATTGATCGCAGAATTGATTTTATTGATATCAACAGTCTCTGTACCAAAAGTATCAACTAGAAGTGACGTT
The DNA here is from genome assembly GCA_963976925.1 of uncultured Bdellovibrionales bacterium. Classification (GTDB taxonomy): domain Bacteria; phylum Bdellovibrionota; class Bacteriovoracia; order Bacteriovoracales; family Bacteriovoracaceae; genus UBA4207. The sequence continues at coordinate 16,667 of CAXBMT010000014.1, read as the reverse complement.
GGACGAGCAACACCAATTGCATAAGAAACTTGAACTAGAGCACGCTCTGCAAGTCCAGCGGCTACGATATGCTTAGCGATGTGACGAGCAGCGTATGCAGCTGAGCGGTCAACTTTTGATGGATCTTTACCAGAGAAAGCACCGCCACCGTGACGTGCCATACCGCCGTATGTATCAACAATGATTTTACGACCAGTTAAACCACAGTCACCCATTGGTCCGCCAATAACAAATTTACCAGTTGGGTTAATAAAGAATTTAGTATTGTTATCAATCAGATTAGAAGGAACAATCTTATTGATCACTTCTTCTCTTACACCCTCTTGAACTTGCTTAAGTGTCATTTCAGCAGCGTGCTGAGTTGAAACGACGATAGCATCTAGGCGAGAAATTTTTCCGTTTTCATATTGAGCAGAAACTTGAGTCTTACCATCTGCGCGAAGAAGTGGAAGTGTTCCATTTTTTCTAACTTCTGATAGACGGTGAGCAAGTTTATGAGAAAGATCAATTGTCAGTGGCATATAGCTGTCTGTTTCATTAACAGCATAACCAAACATAAGACCTTGGTCGCCAGCACCTTGTTCTTTGTCAGTGCCCTCGCCTTCATTAACACCCATTGCAATATCTGGAGACTGCTTATCAAGTGCAACCATGACTGAACATGTATTACAGTCAAAGCCTTTGTCAGAATGGTCATAACCAATATCTTTAATTTTACTTCTTACGATATCTTGAAAATCAACTTGTGCTTTAGTTGTGATTTCACCAGCAAGTACAACCAAACCAGTTGTAATCATTGTTTCACACGCAACACGTGATTTTGGATCTTGTTCCAACATGGCATCAAGAACAGCATCAGAGATACCATCGGCCATTTTATCTGGGTGACCTTCAGTCACGGATTCTGATGTAAACGTATAATCTTTTAACATGCGTAGGCTCCCTTGATCTAAACAAATATTACGCTAAGGACGCACGACTATATCATTGGAATGGGTGTTCAGACAATCAGGATATCTAAGGCTTTTTTGTACCCTGAGTTAGTATCTCTGTAGGCTCGAAATATTTAAAATAATGCGGACTTCTATAAGTATAAAAAGTCTTCGTATCTGCCTTATAAACCATCTTTGTTTTACGATACTGATAGACCAAGTAGGATTCCCCCTCTGGAGATCTAAAATCATACAAAAAGGTTAATTTGTTCTCTTTTAACCACTTTGAGTAACGGGCGTGGTTACGAACCACCTTAATTCCCGGACGCTCTGCAATAGCTTGATAGTCCTTCCAAAGCTTATCCATACTAATCCTTCCAAGCATGGAAGCCCTAGAGAAATAGCGTAAAGCATTAAAGTCATGATTAGGATTTTCGAGAATATTTAACGATAGCTTAACGTTTTCTCTTATCAGGGCTTTACCAATTCGCGTTTGCTCAGGACAAAAAATACGTACTGAGCCAGTAATAAAAAAGTATGTGAAAGAAAACTCCCCTTCTTTGAGCATTACGTTCAACCAAGGATATTCATTTTGATGTTTTTTATAGTGACTACTTAGGTGATCATAAAGGGAGTCACGTTCAACTAAAGAGTTATAGCGATCCTCAAAAGTTCGATTAATCACAACTTGAGCAACATCTTTTCTCTCAAGCGCATCACTTCCATCAAAGCGTCCAACTTCATTAAAAAGAATTGTCTCCATTGAAAATAAGGTTCTATTCAAAGGAGATTGTCTTGCCCAAAACTCGTAAACTTCTTTTTGTTTTTTTAAAACATAATCTTTTAAAAGATAACGAGCTTTCTCTTTTCGAGAGAGGATGTCCATACTCGTTTCAAAATGGTCTCCAGCTTGAACCTTATCGTTCTTTAGAGCTATATAAAAATCGAGTTCTCGCTTAGTACGAGAACTCCACTCATCTAATCTATTTACAATTTTTCTTTTTCCATATCTCGAAATATGTCCATCAACAGCGCTGATGGCCCAAGATAAATCATGCCTAAGGTTTTCAGGCAGCACATCTGGAGGATCTTCTAACTGGATTGCTAATGTGTCCAAGGCAGCTCTTAAAAAACTGTCACTTCCGGAGTTTTGTGGATTTTGAGCTCCATCTTGAACAATTTTTCTAAAAAAATAGACTTCATTTTTTCTTTTAATATCTTCGACGTCCTCAGAATACTTAACGTCGTCATAGTTTTCACGAAGTTGAAAATGATCTACAGGAAATTTATAACTAACGAGAAACGGAATCTGATCAGTAAGAGACTTGTAAGCATCTTTGAGAGCGATCATGGAATATTTACTTTCTGCGATTGCAAGAGCTTTAGCCTTATCATCGGTGGCAAAAGTAATTTGTTCTTTTAGCTTTAAAGCTTCATCCAACCTTTGTTCGAGCTTCATAAGAACTTTTTTAATTTTTTCAAAATCTTTTCTTTTTAAGAGCTTGTTTTTCTCACTTTCAATCCATTCAATCTTACTTTCAATCTCAGAAACAAAGCGACTGACTGTTAAACGATCGAGCTTTCCATCTTTTAGGACGGGAAGGTAGTGACCATCTCCTCTAAACTCTCGATAAAGTTCCCAGTACTTTTCCTCGCTACCAGGCTTACACACTTTTGAGTTAAAGCTTGTATGAACTTTGAGATATTCTTGAAGATGCTTATCTTTATTTTTAATTAATTTTGAAACAGCAAGTTCTCTTTTGTCTGAAGCAGACAAATTTATTGAGAAGATTATAGCGCTTAAAAGACTAAGCCTTAAGAGCATCGACAAAATCTGACTCCCAAAGACCTAAACAGGTACCATTACTAAGAATGACTAAAAGCGAATCATCTGAAACTCGCTTATCTATTTCAGACCTTAGGCCACTAAGGTTTTCAACCACAAGACTTGGTTTATTTTTATCACTTAAGTTTTTTGCCATTTGTTCAATATTTAAGTTCTCTGCCCACTTCACAGATGTTGGTCTGGCAGGTTTTGCAAAAAGAACTTCATCACTATGCTCTAAAGCTTTCTCAAACTCATTTTGAAAAATATTGCTTCTGGCAGTGGCTGAATTAGCTTCCATAACAACGATCAACCTTTTTCCTGGGTAGGTTACTTTAAGCCCGCTGAGAGTTAGATCTACAGCTTTTGGATGGTGAGCAAAGTCATCAATAACTGGGGCGCCTCTGTAGTAGCCCCTAAGTTCTTGACGTCGTCTTACCATTTTCAAACTTTTAATCGACTCGCTAATCGCTTCAAAGCTAAAACCCTCCGCTTGAGCAAAAAGGATAATAGACGCGAGGTTTAAAATATTATGCTGACCTATGACATTTGTATTATAAGTTTTATCTCCAAGCTTAAAGCTTGTTCCTTTAGGACTCGTCTCAATGATCTTTGGACCATTCTCATTATTAAGGCCAAAACTTTGCCAACGAAGAGACTTATAGTGAGGATGATCTTCACTAACAAGCTCATCAATCGCTTGATAATCTGTACTATAAACAATACTTGAAGGAACTTTTAAGAATAGCTTTCTAAACTCAGATTTTATTGACTCAATATTTTCAAAAATATCTGCATGATCAAACTCAACAGAAGTTAATAAGAGATGGTTGATTTCATAGCTTTGAAACTTACTAAATTTTTCAAAATAACCCGAATCATATTCATCACTTTCAATAAAGAAATACTTACCAGCACCAAGTTTTGCGGAAGGTCGACCTTCCATAACTCCACCAATGAGATAGCCTGGATCTTCTCCAAGTTTTTCAAACATTTGTGTAGCAAAATACGTCGTTGTGGTTTTTCCATGTGTCCCAGCAATCCCCACAACATTAGTTTTATTTAAAACGAAGGCTCCCAAAGCTGCAGGAAAGGAACAAAAAGGGACTCCTGATGATTCAATTGTTTTTGCATCGTCAGAATCTCTTGGAACAACATTCCCAACAACAATTAAATCGAATTTTTTTAATTGCTCAGCATTAAATTGCTTTAGATCGTGACATGGAATTCCGGTTGATTTTAAGTAGTGACTCATCGGTGGATAGTATTGATTATCACCGCCTTCAATTTGCAGACCCTGCTCTTTTAAAAGACATGCAGCTGCTCCCATCCCTGTACCACAGACACGGTAGAAAAATATCCGCTTAAATTGATCGTGTTTTGATTTGAGCTGATCTTTATTTAAATAATTTGTTAAATCCACTTGTTAATTCCCCGAGCTTGCCTATTCCACTATCTTACGTGCCTATTACTCGGGGGACAAGCCGGTCTTAATTAGTTGCTTGAGCAAAAATTGTAAGGACATCTTTGCAAGTTCGAGAGGCCTTAGCAGGATTAATTCCCTCAGGATTAACAAGCTCCCACCAAGCTTTTGTAGCAGCTAATCGATCTTTGCTGCTGCCAATTGCTTTTTCTTTAGACTTGAGATTTCGACCAAGTTTGTCTTCCACTCTTCCCTTGAAAGCTTGTGAATTATAACCTTCGCCATCAGTAAACTCTTCTAAGTGAACAATCTCATCTGGAAATAACAGCAGTGGGATTAAGCGTTCGTTCTCTCCATAATCAGAGATGACATTTTGAGTAATTCTTTTTGGGTTAATGTTTAGAGCAACGATACCCGCTTTATCTGTATTATCCTCAAAACCTTCGGCAAAAGAGTTTGCAATTGAAAAGTCGGCCGAGGACATGAACGGTGAACCAAATGGCTCATGTGAGTGAGCTTTCATAACCATACTAAGCGATGATGGATCACTGGGGATTTCGCCTGCCGCTTTTTGTGCCATTTTTGAACGGTAAGTTTTTAAAGATCTAAGTCTTCTCGTGTAATTACCTTGGTTTTTAGTTAGAAGCTTGGACATTAAAAAAGGCTGTCCGGCATCATTTCTTCTAACCAAATCACCTGATAAGCCTCTAAATAAAACTACTTTTTCTGATTCAGAAACAGTCTCAGTCATAGCATCTAACCATCTTGTCCAACTTGCAATTTCAACTGGCTCCATTTGCTCCCATGGCATAAATGCTTCAATCAATTCTTTAACTTTTTTACGGTCATTCAACGCAATATAGTCATCTAATTTCAAGTTTTGGTCTTGAAGAGATTTTTGCATCTGCTTCCACTGTTTACCAAAACTATTTCTTGCTTTACTTTCTTGACCTGCCAACTTCTTGATATTTGAAACCATTTTTTCTGCATTAGCTTTTCTCGATTCTAAGTAAGCCTGTATTGGCGTGACGTCTATATCTCCGACTTGGCCATCAAGAACTAAGTCCATAGCATCAATCTCAGCCTTAGCTAGAAAGTGCTGAGCACGACGAGAACCGTGCTTGGCATTTAAAGTCATCTCTGCCCAGTAAATAGGATGTTTAAAGTAATCTCCGGTTATTTGAGATAAGTGAGCAATCTCTTCAAGCACAACTCCTGTATTATTTAGTCCTTGTTGAGTGATATTGACTTTAACAACTAAGCCTTTAGTTGAACTAAATTCTGGAACAATTTCAGCCAGTTTTCCGTCAGGTAATGAATTTACAACTTTCATTTCTGCCGCTGCTTTAAACTCTTCTCGTTGACCAGCGTACTTAAGGCTATCATTCAAAGACTCAACCGCTTTTTCTAAAGATTCTCTAGCAGATCTAGCTGAACCAAGACTTTCCATTGATGGAAGTTCATCTAAAAGCTCTCTGGTTTTTGCATCTGGCTCAAAGTATGAAAGAGAACAAAACTTAGCTTGAGTATCACATACTGATGAGCTTTTAATGGTAGGTAGTTCAACGTATTTTGGATTGCCTGTATATGTATTTAAGCTATCTAAACCAAAGCGAGCAAAGGCGCCGTCAGAAAAAGCGCGAATTAAAAGATCGGCATCAACAAATGATGGGACTTTAACTTTCGCCATATCGGCAGCGGGAGGACCAGTTGTAACTTCAACGTTAAGCCATCTTGAAAGTGGCTCAATGACGTCAGCAACTTCTTCAATCGCTGCTTTATATTTTTGTGCAGTCTGTGCATTTGAAGCAAGAAGATTAATTTGTAGTGGATCCGTTTTAGGATTCCACTTTCCATCGAGAAATGATTTAGGCAAGGCAAAGTTAGGGATGGCATCGGTCTTTCTAATTTTATTAACCAAAACAGTTAGTGCTTCAGAAGCCTCTACTAATTTTTTACTATGAAAGTTGTCTGTAAAAACTGGAATACTGTCTGCATGTTCTATTACGCTACTTATATTATTAGGACCTTCATATGTTGCAAAAAGGTGATAACGGTAAGAAGCCCCTGCCTTAGGTAAAGCTTCATTAATAATTGCTCTTTTATTCCATGCTTTTAGTGCATCCCCGCTTAAACTTGATTCACTGACAACAGATGGAAATAAGGCTGAGTCTCTTTTATAGAGCGACTCTAGTAATTTATTGAGCGAATTTCGACGCTTTGATGAAGAAGCACTTGCAAGAGTTTCCCCTTCACTACCTAAGATATCAGAAACTAATAAATACGATCTTACATGATCTTTTTGACCACCAAAGATTCGTCCAAGATAGTTTGTCTCAATTTCTACAAGATCAGAGCGTTGGCTAGCTTCAGACATCCATTGAAAGGTTTCATCAAACGGAGAGGCAACGTGCTCAACAACGCCTCCAAGTTTAGCACCTTCAACTTCAAGTGCGGTTCCTCTCGCGACTATCTTTCCTTTAGCATCGAGATAATGACTAGGAATAACAAGATCGCCTACTTTATAACCTTTGTCAGGAAATGCTCCAGCTGTACCTATATAAGTTACATTATCTTGTCCTAGTTCTTTAAGAGCTCTGGCAACTGGGACAATTTCATCGCCCCAAACATTGGAAACGACTCGCCATCTGATATCTTTGCCTTCAGAGTTTTTAAAGACATAGTCAGCCATCTCAGCAACGTTAAGATCCCAGTCTAGCTCTTTAAATCTCGCTGGATATAAGTCTGGCTTGGCTTCGAATTTTGGCTCAAGCTTAGCAAATGATTTTTCAATTTTTGATTTATCATCAAGTGCTGAAACAACTCCTTCACCATTAATAATTTCTTGAACTTTTACTTCGTCTAGCTCAAAAGCAGAAACGACACTATCTGGGTCTTCAGCAAAAAGATTTTGTAATGCTCTTTTTTTCCACTGAAGCATAAAGATGCCGTCAATTGCTCCTTTTTGCCCAATAATAAGTCTATCGGCTTTCGGAAGAAGCTCAAGGCGTCCTTTTATTTTTCGTGATAAGCGATCATGAAACTCATCTAAGTCTCCAATGATTTTTACTTTATTAACAATTTTTTTCGAGTTTAAGTTTGATAATGAAATTTGATGAACTAAGTGATCGAGTCGATCATGTCCACCAATATTGGTAAGTGCAACTCTATGCTCAGTTTCACCTGGGTAACGAACAAGGAAGATCTTGTTATAGTTTCTGGCCATCGGACTTACTTCATAAAGAACTTCTCCGCCTCTAGCCTCGACATTTTTTACGAACTCTCGTGCTTCACCTAAGTGAAATTCAATTGTTCTATCAGCCTCAACTGCTTCCCAGAAGACCGCTCTAGTCGTTCTATTTGAAATATAGTGACCTGAATCAAGTGTCAGTGTTTCTGGCGTAACATCTGTGATCGTTAGCTCTTTGCCCATTTCGGCAACAAGATCATCTGCTTCTACATTTTTATATACTTTGGCGAGTCTAGACTCTTTTAATGTATAGGCTTCAGTAAGTTTTCTTTTTAGAAAGTTATAATTCCAGACAAGCTCTGTTTTTTTGAATTGAATATCTGGATAATATTTTTTAAGAACATCTTGAATTAACGAATCGAATTGATCTGGGTCTGAAAGCTTTGAATAAGAATAATTTTCATCAAGAATCTGTTTAGCCGAAATGGATTGAAGGGCATCGATTAATTCATCATCTTGCTTACCAGAATGAAATCCAGCAAACTCAGTCATGTAATAATGTAAGCGATCTACAGCTAAGTAATAATCTAGCTTTTCAACGTCAGCATTGGCCGGAAGTCGACTACCTCTGAAGTATCCAGTCGTTTCAACTGTAGAGCATGCAGTTAAACTTAAGATGCATGCAATAGAGACAAGTGAGTGAAGCCATCTTTTAATTTTAAAAGTCATATCCAATCCTTATAGATTCGTCGAAAACCTATCGGAATGGATGGAGTTTTGTTTGAGTAAAAAGATCAAGAAATCAACCAAGTGGCTGAAATTACTAAATCACAGTATTGATTTAGCTCCCAACTGCCTGCGCAAATGATTGAGTTTTAACCGATCATACCAGTACGGATAGCTGGCATTAGAAAGAAGTATCCAGCCTTTCTGATTAATTGGATTAATCCAAAAAGAGGTACCGGTAAACCCAGTGTGGCCAAAAGTCTCCGTTGGAGAACCTGGGCCTGCAAGCGTTGTTTCAGAATTTTCTACAGTATCAAAGCCCTTAACAAATCTATGTTTTTTGTCTTTCAATAAAGGCTCTAGTTTTTTGATCATAGAAAGCTTTTCATTATAATTCAGAAGAGTTTTAGCTAGACCGTTTATCGTACCAAAAAGTCCGGCATGACCAACTTTCTCTCCAATGACATAGCAATTATCATCATGGACTTCACCACAAATGAGCTTTCCTTTTCTCCAGCCGGTAACGGGAGAAAATGTATGATTTGGTTTATCTTTCCAAAAGCAAACTTCACTGTCTCGGTACTTATCTGTGATCGCGTATAAATCTTTTTCTTTTTTTTCAATTTCAAGAGTTAAGCGTAAAGCAGAAAAGTCAGAGTAGACGGTATCTGACTCCTTGATCTCATACTGACTTACGGTTTCTCTCCATGAATCCTTTGAAAGTCTGCCCCAAAAAGGCAGGCCAGCTCTATGTTCAAGTAAGAGCTCCATATCCGAAGAGAAGACTTCAGGTTTAGCAAGCCATGCTCCGGCCAAAGTTAAAGACTTGGTTAAACTTGCTAAATCGAACCAGATATTAAAATTATTAACTTCTTTGTCATTATGAAGTTGGATGGACTCAAAAGTATTAGTTTTAAAATCAATAACTGCATAAGCACCATAATCAAAACGAGCGTCCTTTAACAGATTCTTAAACTCTGTAATGACTTCGTCTTTAATCATGCTTGCTCAATTGCTGCTTGAGCAGCTGCAAGTCTAGCGATAGGAACTCTAAACGGTGAGCAACTTACATAATCGAGACCTACCTTGTGACAAAAATGTACACTGGCAGGATCTCCACCATGCTCGCCGCAAATCCCAACATGAAGCTTTTTATTAGCCTTACGACCCTCTCTTGTAGCGTGTTCAACTAAAAAACCCACTCCATTTTGATCAAGACTAACAAATGGATCTTTAGGAAGTATTCCTTTAGAAACGTACTCACCTAAAAATTTACCAGCATCATCTCGCGATAATCCGAAAGTTGTTTGAGTTAAATCATTAGTACCAAAAGAGAAGAACTCTGCGTGTGGAGCTATTTCTCCTGCTGTAATTGCAGCTCTTGGAAGTTCGATCATTGTTCCCATTTTATAAGAGAGCTTACTTCCGCTTTGATCCATCACCATATCAATATGATCTTTAAGTTTAATATTTAAAAACTCTAACTCTGTTGCTGTTGCAATGAGTGGGATCATAATTTCTGGATTAACACTAATGCCTTTGGCCTGAGCTTCCAAGCCTGACTCAATAATGGCACGCACCTGCATTTCATAGATTTCCGGGTAAGTAACACCAAGACGACAACCTCTATGTCCAAGCATAGGATTAAATTCATGGAGTTTCTCACCACGCTCAATAATAACTTCAAGATCAACTCCAATGTGAGCGGCTAAAGCCTTCTGATCTTCTTTTGAATGAGGAAGAAATTCATGAAGAGGAGGATCTAATAACCTAATATTGACAGGCATCCCATCGAGCGCTTCAAAGATTTCCAGAAAGTCTTTCTTTTGAAACGGAAGTAACTTATCAAGAGCTTTTTTTCTAGCTTGTACACTTGTGGCAAATATCATTTCACGAACAATCATAATGCGTTCAGGTTCAAAGAACATATGCTCAGTTCGACATAAACCAATACCTTCAGCGCCGAACTTTAGAGCAACTTTAGAATCACGGGGATTATCAGCATTGGTTCGAACACGCAGCCTTCTTCTTTCATCAGCCCATTTCATAAACTTGGCAAAATCAGCACTAATTTCAGCGTTCTTTGTAGGAACTTTTCCTTCAAAGACTTCACCGGTTCCACCATCAATAGTTAAGAAGTCACCTTCTTTATAAACTTTTCCAGCAATCGTAAGTGTTCCCTTTGAATGCGAAACCTCAGCACTACTGCAACCAGCGACACACGGCTTTCCCATTCCTCTAGCAACAACAGCAGCATGAGAAGTCATTCCACCACGGGCAGTTAAAATGCCCTGAGCCGCAACCATTCCGGCAATATCTTCAGGGGAAGTTTCAAGTCGAACTAAGATAACTTTATGTCCAAGACCTGCAAGCTCAGTCGCTCTCTCACTCGTAAACACAATTTCTCCTGCAGCAGCACCAGGAGAGGCAGGCAAGCCATTGGTAATGAGGTTTCTAGTCGCATCGGGATCAAGCGTTGGATGTAATAATTGGTTGAGATCATCAGGCTTAACACGCATCAAGGCTTCATCTTTAGTGAGAATTCCTTCAACAACTAAGTCTGTAGCAATCTTAATAGCAGCTGCTGCTGTTCTTTTACCATTACGAGTTTGCAGTATAAAAAGAATATCGTTTTCGATCGTGAACTCGATATCCTGCATATCTTTATAGTGAGCTTCTAATTTAGTATAAACTTCGACCAGCTCTTTAAATGCCGCTGGCATGATCTCTTCAAGTGTTGGCATGACTTTATTTGATTCATTTTTTGAATCAGTATTAATCGGCGCTGGTGTTCTGATTCCGGCAACAACATCTTCACCTTGGGCATTAACCAAGTATTCACCAAAGAATCTTTTTATTCCGGTAGAAGGGTCACGAGTAAAACATACGCCGGTGGCACAAGTATCTCCCATATTACCAAAAACCATTGATTGAATATTAACGGCTGTTCCCCATTCATGAGGAATCTCATTAATTTCCCGGTATTTTATGGCACGTGGATTATTCCATGATCTAAAGACTGCAGCCACAGCTTGCCAGAGTTGCTCAACAGGATCAGTTGGAAAGACTTTTCCCGATTCTCGTTTAGACCTAAGTTTAAAACCGTATCCATCATCCCTGGCATTGAAGCTCTGGCACCGGATCTGACAGAAAAAAGAAGTGGGTTTGATTGATCTCCAAATTTCTTTTGGGTGATCTTTTCAATGGTTGCTAGTGCTTCTTTAACTTGAGTTTTAATCTCATCATTGATTTTTTTTCCCGACTTATCGTAGTCAAGGCAAGCTTCTGTTGTAACAGTAAAGCCAGGAGGAACATTAAGTCCCAGTGAAGTCATCTCAGCAAGGTTTGCACCTTTACCGCCAAGAAGATCCTTCATCTCGCGAGTTCCCTCAGTTTTGCCCGCGCTAAAGAGGTAGACCCACTTACTCATAAAAGCTCCCGCTTAAAAACCAAATTTATCTAAGATATATTTTCTTACCTGATCAATCGCAATTCGCTCTTGTGTCATTGAATCTCGATCTCTAAGAGTCACTGTTTGATTTTCAAGAGTATCGTAATCGATTGTAATACAAAACGGAGTTCCGATTTCATCTTGACGACGATAGCGCTTACCAATTGATCCTGAAGTGTCGTATTCAACTTTGTAATGCTCTTGTAGTTCAGCAAAAAGTTTTCTAGCCGGCTCTTCAAGGTTTTCTTTCTTCATTAAAGGCATAACTGCAACTTTAATAGGAGCAACACTTGGATGAAATTTCATCACGACACGTTCAGTTTCTTTATCACCTTCGTTTTCAACTCGATATGCATCACAAAGAAGTGCAAGCACAGCGCGATCACAACCAACTGAAGTTTCAATAACGTAAGGAAGATATTTTTTATTGCCATCCATCTGGTCAACATACTCAAGCTTCTTACCTGAGAATTTTTGATGTTGGGCCAAATCGAAGTCTGTACGAGAATGAATACCTTCCATCTCGCCCCAACCGATTGGGAATTCATATTCAATATCACTGGCAGCATCAGCGTAGTGAGCTAGATCATTTTCACCATGTGGATGCCAACGTAGTTTGTCTTTTCTGATGCCGTTTGAAATATGCCAATTCAATCGAGTTTCTTGCCATTTTTCCATCCACTCTTTTTGTGAACCAGGCTTAACAAAAAATTGCATTTCCATTTGTTCAAATTCGCGAGTTCTGAAAATAAAGTTTCCAGGACTGATTTCATTTCTAAAGGCTTTACCAATTTGAGCAATACCAAATGGTAACTTCTTTCTCATAGTCGACTGTACGTTAAGAAAGTTTACGAAAATACCTTGAGCAGTTTCAGGACGAAGATAAACCATCGCGCTTGGATCTTCGACAGCTCCCATTTGAGTTTTAAACATTAAGTTAAAATCTCTTGGCTCGGTGAACTGACCTTCTGCTTTACAAGTCGTACACGGCTTAGTCAGATCAATTTGATCAGCACGGTAACGAGCCTTACATGCTTTACAATCAACCATTGGATCATTGAAGCCATCAATATGTCCTGAAGCTTTCCAAGTCGTTGGGTGCATGAAAATTGAAGCATCAATACCTTCAACATCTTCTCTGAAAGTCATTGATTTCCACCAACGATTTTTAACATTGTTTTTTAATTCAACACCAAGCGGGCCGTAGTCCCAACAAGAAGCTAAGCCACCATAGATTTCAGAACTTTGAAAAAGAAAGCCACGACGTTTTGAGAGTCCAACAAGATCGGCCATTGATTTTAAATTTGATTCAGACACAAGCGCTCCAATTAGCATGATTATACGACGCAATCTTACCTGAGAGCCCGTTTATCCGCTACATTGCCGCACCATGAAATATTAAGAATTTAAGACTTTACCGATAAATCATAAAGCTTAGCGTACTCACCGGCCTTGGCCATAAGCTCATTATGATTTCCTTGTTCAACTAGGCGTCCCTGACTAAGGACATAGATTCTATCATAGTCCTGAATAGTACTAAGACGATGCGCCACAGCAACTACCGTCTTTTGTGAAGCGATACTCTCAAGTGCCTTTTGAACCACTTTTTCAGATTCATTATCAAGGGCTGAAGTCGCCTCATCAAAAAGGAGAATATCGGTATCTTGCAAGAAAGCCCTAGCAATAGTTAAGCGCTGTTGCTGTCCACCGGAAAGTCTTGTTCCGCGATCTCCTACAATTGTTTCGAGTCCTTCTGGAAGTTTATCAACAAACTCAGCGGCGTAAGAAACTTTCAAAGCATGAGAAATTTGCTCATCACTAAACTCTTTTCCAAGCGTAAGGTTGCCGCGAATTGTGTCGTTAAAGAGAAAGATATCTTGTGAAACTAATCCAAAAAGTCCTCTGAGATTATTAAGCTTAATGTCTGCAATTGGTTTTTCATCTAATAAAATTGAGCCATGCTCAACTGGATATAATCCAAGAAGTAGATTAATTAAGGTCGACTTACCTGATCCAGACAGGCCGACAAGAGCGACTTTCTCGCCTTTATTAACATGCATACTAAAGTCACTTAAAACTTCACCTTCACCATAAGTAAAAGTTAGATCTTTAACTTCGATGCTTTTTTCAAACTCAGTTGGAGTCATTGAACCCTTGTCTGCTTCTTCTTCAAAGTTCATAAGCTCCATGACTCTTTCATGAGCTGCCTTAGCTTGTGAAAGCTTTACGTTAGCTTGAGAAAACTTACGAATCGGATCCATGAATAGTGCCAAAGCCGCCACGAAACTTACAAAGTCACCAATGGAAGTGGCACCAGATTGGATACGGTGATGAGCAAACACGATCACAGCAGAAAATGCCATCGCCCCAATGACTTCAACTAGTGGATGAGCAAATTCTTCAACAAACATGGTTTTCTTTTGGGCTTGATAGTAACGGTCTTGAAAATAAGTAAATCTCTCCGTTACAAATTGTTGAAGGTTAAAAGCTTTAGTTATTTTATGAGCGCCAATCCCCTCTGCAACGGCATGGGTAAAGTCACCTTGTTCGCGCTGAACATCAGATTGATTGCGATGAACTTTTTTTCCTGAGACTTGAAAAATTGCGGCTAAAAATGGAGCAATGACAAAGATAACAAGTGTTAACTGCCAGTCGGCCCAAAAAGCCATACTTAGATAAGCGATTGCTTTAAGTGGTTCACGAACAAGATCAACAAAAGCTTTTAAGGCTTCCGCTTGAATGCGAGTATCGTTGATAATGTGAGAGATCATCTGGCCTTGTTTTGATCTTGTGTAAAACGAAGTTGGAAGGCGCTGCATTTTTGAAAAGACACTCGTTCTTATGGAACATGTCGCTTCTTCCATCGCCGTTCTGATCCAATAAAAGTGAAAGAACCTTGCCGGAAAGTTTAAAAGACCTAAAGCCAAAAGTTTTCCTGCTAACCACAGAACTTCTTCTCTAGTTGACTCTGGACTAAGGCCTCGATCAAAAAGAGGTTGAACAAGTCCGACTTGAGCAGCACCAATGGCGGCCAAGACGAAAGAGAAAATAATCGAGCCAATAACACGAGCTCGAAACGGGGCAATAAAAGGTAAAAGATGGGCTAACATCTCTAAATCCTAGCAGCCTAAGGCCCATCTGTCCCTAAGGAATCATGCTTAAAGTTTTAAAATCCATAGGATTAAGATGGGATTGAAAGCAGAAGTATTGCCATAAACGCTCTAAATTCTGTCTAGTTAGTCTCTCATCACATTCAATTTCTGGACTCTTCTTAGTCGCCACTTGATTAAGTAAATGCCAGATAACGGCACCATTTTGCTCACTATAGGAACAATTTGAGCAAATAAATCCGCCCTGCTCAGGCGATAAAGAGAGTGATTCAAATAATTCTAAGTTAATCCCACAAACCATACAGTTTTTTAAATTTGGAAAGACTCCAAGCTCAGTCAAAAGCTTGCCTAAATAAAGAGAGACTTCAAAGCGACCAATAAACTTTTTTTCAGCCACAGAGCTTTCAAGACGAACAAGAGCGTTACTTACAGCGCGAAATATTCCTTGGGAATGATCATCAAAACTATGGGAGTCATCGTGCAGATCTTCTTCAACAGCGATTTTTGCTGCAAGTTGAACAATAAAGCATAAACAATAAAAAGCCAGGTGATCATCCCTAACCTTATTGGCCATCCACATGGGCTACCACTCTTTAGCTGAATAGAGCTCACTATTAGATTTTGATCGCGCCAATTCTACTTTAAGCATCGTGCCTATTTCTAATACGCTCGATTTTTTCTTCTCACCGCCACCACGTCCGCCGTAAAACATAACGGATATAATCTTTCCGCTTCGAAGAAGTAACTTAACCAGAAGATTTCTTTCTCCATGAGCTAGTTTAGATAATAGGATGCCTTCGATTTTGGTGTTCACGGTCTTAAGTATAGTTTCGATTGAACCAATACATCAAAGAGCCAAATCCTTATTTTCTCTTTGAATGTACTTTTGTCCATTGTGTGTAGATTGAAAACTTCCCCATTTCGACCTCCTCTAGCCGCCATTTGAAGCCACATGGACTGAGAACTAGGCTGATGATCAATAAAAACATGATCAAAACTTGGAAGATTTACTCCATGACTCAACGCACACGTCGTGATGACCCAGTCGACATTAGGGTTTTCACTAAGTGCTTGTCGAAATTTATCCACATGCCCACCGACACAACTTAAAGCATTTATCTTTTGTCCCAAAAACCAATTCGTCCAATGCTTAACTTGATGTCTTGTTTTGCAAAAGATAATCCCCTTGTTCCTTCTGCACTTAGACTCCCAATAAACTCTTCTTTTAAGTGCTAGAAGATTTTTACCATATCGATGAATTTTCTTTGGCGGATACTTAAAGCGCATGTTTCCCAAATCAATGATGAAGACAAAATCAAATCCGTGTTCGTGCCATTTTTTTATTTCGTTCATCTGGGCAACTTCAATCGTTGCCGATAAGCCTAGGATACGAGCTCCTAGATTTGCCCATGCATAAAGCTGTTCTCTTAAAAGTGGTCTAAAGTCTTCACCCCATGATTGAAAAAGGTGAAACTCATCTAAAACGAGAACGCACTGTTGAATAATATTTTGGGGCAGATGGCTAGGTAATGTTTCGGGTGTTGCAATCAACACTCCATCGGGCTTGTTGCTAAAACTCTTCCACTCATCACTATTTCTTTTTCGAAGAATTTTAACTTTTACACCTGAGGAGTCTAACCTTTGTGCAAACTCCTCAGCCAAAGCTCTAAGTGGCGAGACAAAGATCCATGGCCCATCAAGCTCGAGCAGCAAACTTGTTTTGCCCCATGCAGGCGGAGCAATAAATAAAGTAAGAGAGGACTGCATTTGTAGTAAAGGCTGAATTTTCATTTGAGCTTGTATTGCTAGAAGGCTCATGGTTTAAGAAACTTCAAGCCATTGTTATTTGGAGCACACTTGAACTCATTAATCATTTTTGAACATGAAAGAAATGAAAATAAGATTGTCATCTCCGATGAGTACAGACTTGCCCATCTCCATCAGGTTTTAAAAGTACAAAGACAGCAAGAACTTAAAATCACTGTATTAGATAAAGGCATAGGTAAAGCC
>CAXBMT010000013.1:0-26758 GCA_963976925.1 uncultured Bdellovibrionales bacterium | reverse complement strand
CGAAGATTGATCAATGGCCCACTCCAAAGTCGCCTTAGAGTTCACTTTATTGACGTTTTGTCCGCCTGCACCAGATGAGCGTGAATAGGAAAATTTGAGTTCATTAAAGGGGATCATGGTTAGCATTATACAGACAATGTTTGTTTTGGCATATATCGCTTAAATAAGTTAAATTAAAAATAATGAGAAACCTGCAAGAGTACAAAATCCACAAACAAAAGCTAAAAGAGCAACAGTTTACTCCGCGCGAAAACTGTTCTGTATGTACTCTGTCAAAACGTACATGTTTTTGTCATTTAGTTAAGAGCTTTGATTCGAAAGTAACTTTTGCCATTCTAATTCATAAGCTTGAAATTGAGCGCAAAATTGCCACAGGTACCATGTCTCATCTGATTCTAAAAAACTCTTATCTTTTACCTGGCTGTGATTACACAGATGATGAAGTGGTTAATCAGCTGATTGAAAATCCTGAAAATCACTGTGTGGTTTTGTATCCGGGAAAAGATTCTCTAAATCTTAGTACGGAAAATACCAAGGCCAATTTTCCAAAAGATAAAAGACTTGTCGTTTTTGTCGTTGATGGCACTTGGGCCACAGCACGCCACACCATGCGACTCAGTGAAAATCTTAAAACTCTTCCACGTATTTCATTTGATCCAAGACCTTCAACATTTAGAATTCGAAAGCAGCCTAAATTGGAGTGTTGTTCAACCGTCGAAGCCATCCATCAAACCATAGAGTTACTTGGTAACTCTCAAGGATTCGATACTAATTCACGTGAGCATGATAATCTGCTTGAAGTTTTCGACTTTATGGTGGAAACACAAATTGCGATGGAAAATGAAAAAGGTAAGTTATGAAAAACTTAATTCTCCTGATCCCTGGCAATCCCAGCGTTCCTGGCATTTACGATCCTTTTTTAAATCAAGTTGTAACTGATCTAAATCTTGAGGGCGAGACGATCCATAAGGTTCTGCCACATCTAGGGCAATGCAACCAAGTTGTTAAAAGTTATAAGAAAATTACGGTTAGCGATGTTATTGAAGATCACCGTCAAACAGTACGAAACCTGATCGCCGCTCATGCGCCAGACAAGGTGATTTTAATCGGCCACTCGCTAGGAAGCTCGGTGACTATCAGCCTTTATGAAGAGTTCTGCTCTATTGTCGATCAGTTTTTTATTCTCTGTCCTTTCTTAGGCCCTAGTGAAAATAATAAAGGTTATCTCAAACTTTTTAAGAATCCCATTTCTCGTTTAGGCATGAAAGGGATTAGCTATGCTTGTCTTAAAAACGATAAAGTCTCGCATATGTTTTTTGAAAAATGGCTTGGAAAAACACCTTTCACAAGTCATATCCCAAGAGAAATAAGTAAACCTTACTATATCAAGAACTTTTTCTCCCTTACATCAACTTATATGGATGAATTTGAAGATTTAGATCTCGTGAATAAAGTCAAGGCAATGGATGTGTCGAAATCTTTTTTTGTCTTTGCTCCCAATGATTATTGGGTTCCAGAGGAAGCCATTAAACAATTGCCGAAAGAGATGCTATTTAAAAAGTGTAATGGTATTAGTCATGATTTTTGTTTAAGAGAAAATCAATATAAGGAAGTCTCTTTTGTGATCGCTAGGCATCTCGCGCGATAAAAACCTCACACAATTTTATGGGCAGCTGCTTGAGTTAAAGTTATAGTCGTTGAGTTCTTTGTTTTCCATATAATCACTAAATCGTAAGGGAGCCTATTATGAAAATTAATCTAGTTGCTTTGGTCTTTATCGCTATTTCTGTTATTGCTTGTAATAAACAGGACACACTTGAAAAAGTAGAAGCCTCAAAAAATGATCTTGAGCGTGTGGCCAACAAAGCAGTCAATAAAATTGAAGAAGCAACCTGTATGGAAAGTGATTTAGAGTGCCTCGCTGAAAAAGCAAAGAATAGAGTTGAAGAAAGTGCGGACTATGTCGAAGACAAAGCAGAAGAAGCTGTAGATAAAATGGACTAGTTTAGTCATAATCTAAAAAAATTGAGTCATTTATAAGGAAGACTCTTGGCTAATAAGCTTGTCGCAAAGCTAACTAGGCAGGATCTTTATATTAATGGCTCATGTCATTTCATTTTCATTTTGAAGGTCTATACTACCTAGACTGCAAAGCAGTTAAGGAGATTTATGAATATTCAAGTTAACACAGACCATAATATCGAAGGTAGCGAAGAGCTGAATGCATATATCGACTCAAGCTTTTCATCTAAGTTTGGCCGTTTCGGTAATGCCATTACACGTATCGAAGTTCATCTTTCCGATGAGAACGCTGGTAAGCCTGGCTCTGATGATAAACGTTGCTTGCTAGAAGCTCGTGTTGCTAACCACCAGCCAATTGTCGTCACTCATCATGCTGACAATATCTCTGATGCTATTGAAACAGCCTCAGATAAGCTGTTGCGCTCACTTGATAATATGGCCGGCAAAATGACAAACCATGATAGCCCAAAAAACTTTAATGTTGATTCATCGATCGGTTCTGACGAAGAAGAATAAAATAGATGCAAAATGCGATTGATGCTATTTCTTCAGGATTGGGCGAAGAGAACTTTGAGAAGTGTACATTTTCTTCGCCAGTCAATAAATCGCAAGAGCTTAAAAGTATTGTTTTAAATGCCGTAAAGAATCAAAGCAAAGTCAAAGTTGAATTTAGGCTACAAAAGCATAGTGATATCACTACCGTACTAAAAAAAGACTTCATCGAAAAAGATCTTTCAAACTACTTACAGCAATTCAGGCAATGTCTTGTGAAGACTGAGTCGTGTGAAACACAAATTCTGATTAATAAAAAACTTAAAGCCAAAATTCTCACAAAATCATCTCAAAAAATTGAATCCAATAAAAATCACAACCGTGAGAAGCAGTACTTAATTCCTGATGGAGAGATTTGTCCTTTCCTTGTAGAGATCGGAGTGATGAATAAAACGGGCACTGTTAAGCCAACACAGTATAAGAAATTTAGACAAATTAATCGTTTTCTAGAACTTGTCGATGACCTTTATAAGAATCAAGAGATGAATGACTTTCACGCCGTTGATTTTGGTTGTGGTAAGTCCTATCTTACGTTTGCTTTATATCATTATTTTAAAAACATAAAAAAAGTTAAGGTTAAGATTACAGGAATCGATCTTAAGCAAGAAGTCATTAATCACTGTAATCAAATTGCAGCTCAAGTATCATTTGATGAATTAAAGTTTGCTCATGGTTTTATTCATGACTTTAAAACTGATGATCCCGTTGATTTTGTCGTTACTCTGCATGCATGTGATACTGCTACAGATGACGCGATTTTATTTTCACTAAGACATGATGCCAAACAAATGATGTTCGTTCCTTGCTGCCAACATGAACTCAATAAGCAGTTAGAAAATGATCAATCCTCAATTATGTTAAAACACGGTATCTTTCGCGATAGAATGACGGCGCTAGTTACAGATACGATGAGAACTCAGCTATTAGAAGCCTGTGGTTACAAAGTTCAAAGTATGGAGTTTATAAGTCTTGAGCATACTGCCAAGAATATTATGCTTCGTTGTGTGAAGGTTGATCGAGATCAAAAACGTGCTGATGAGCTTTTAAAAAGCTATCAAGACTTTAAGAAACAGTGGAATATACAGCCTTACCTTGAAAAACAGTTAGTGCTTGAGAAGTTCATTGCTGAAATTTAGACAAGAGAGTTGTTATGAAATGGATTTTATCGCTCTTTATGATCACATCCGTTAACGCTAAAAATCTGTATCCAGGTGATCTGAACCCTGCAAAGAATCGTGATACTGCAGAGATCATTACTAATTCAATATTTGAAGAACTTATAGAGGTTACTAAGGGACTAAAGCCCCCTAAAGAGTTAACGCCTAAGAAAGAGTCCGTGAATAATATGAGCCGCGGCAAGAAAATGATTGAGGAGATGAAAAGGCGAAACCGAGAAAAGCTGGCCAAAATGAACGGGATTAATCCTGATGAAGTTAAATCAGGTGCAGATATAGTTAAAGCGGCAAAAGAAGATAATAAAAAGTTAGTAAAAGAGATTCAAACACAGATTAAGAGTATTGATGATTGGCAAAACCTTGCTGATTCTGAAATAGATGCTTTGAAAGAAAGTGTGATCTCAGACTGGAAGAAAAAGCATGCCGAAAAAATTAATCGCTGGGAAATAGAAAATAAAAAGTTCAACAAAGAAAAAGGCAAGTACGAAGATACAACCTTTGAGCTGCCACTGATTTTACCTGTAAATCAAAAAGAGAGAGAAAAGGTTGTCGAAATAGCGATTGAAAAAGATTACTACGTTGTTCCAGCTGCTATGAGTGTACCAATTAGAGACCAAAAGTATCGTCCCACTTGTTCTGCTTTTGCTGGTCTAAGAGCAGTTGAGATTATGCTGGCCCAACATGGAAGAAATGTTGATCTTAGTGAACAGTACTTTTACTGGGCATCTAAGGAAGACTGTCAAAGTAGACCATGTTCTCAGCCTGGCTCTTGGGTTGGCTATGGCCTAGAGCACTCTCGCTCGCAGTCTAGTCTTGATATTCCGGTGGAAGAGAATTGTCCCTATGTAAGTTCATCTAAATCAGGCAATGAGACACAAATTCCGCTTAAGGACTCTTGTGGTAAAGGCGAAGTTAAAATCGGCGATTTTAATTACCTTAAGACTTTAGATGAAGTGATGAGAGCACTCGATTCTAAAAAGGCAGTAGTCGCAAGCTTAAAGCTTACTCCTAATTTTTACTCTTCTCGCTCTCTAATGCTTTATAAAGATCGAAATTCAGGCGGAAAGCTAGATGCTCACTCAAGCGGTCATGCCGTTACTTTGGTTGGCTATGTGAAGCTTCCTAAAGTTCTTGAAGAAGGAAGTGTATGCTTTATTGTGGCCAACTCATGGGGAGAAGGCTGGGGCAAAGGGGGATATTCCTGTATCTCTGAAAAATGGATATTGAATCAAAGACAAGACAACCCATTTGTGACGCTTTCTTATCTTAAAAAATAGAATTACGACTTTGTGCCCATGATCGTCACTTCATTTTTATTGGCATTTAGCTGCTTTAAGATGACTTGGTAGTCACACTTATTCGCCTCAATTTTAAATTGATCTAAAACTCCATAGTCTTGATCACCTTGAAACTTGATCGTGAAAATGAAGTTGGTACAATTTTTACCCTTAACCCAATATTCAATCAGCTCGAGAATTCTTTGTGGCGTTGAGATAATGTCTGATACAACCCAATCCACTTTTTCTGTCGCTTGATATTTAAAAGCGTCTTCTTTTAAAAAGGTGACTTTCTCATCACTCATTAGCGAGTCATCAAGAGGTGATCGATCTAATGCAATCACTCTCGCACCATGTTTTCTGGCGATATATGTCCACCCGCCAGGACATGCACCTAAATCAACAACAAGTTCATCTTCAGCAATTGATTTTCCCAAAATAATCTGGGCTTCAACAATTTTACGATAAGCTCTTGATGGCGCCTGCTTATCATCATCTACATTATTAAATCCTCCTTCAAAAGGTGAAATTAATGAATGGTAGGGGACCATTTCTTCTTGATTTATATATGAGAAGGCTAGTGAGCGATCTGGCATAACTAAGACTTGAAGTAGTCCAATAGAACGGTCGAAGCCTTTTCTAAGACAATAGATATTTTTCTTTTTCAGACCATTGATAATTTTTTCTTTTACAATACTAGCTCTGCCCGAGGTGATAATTCCGTATTTCGCAGTTAGTGCAAAAACATGGCAGTTGATCTTCGCATTATCATCGATATGAATTTGCTCAAGAGCGGTATGAACTTGCTTTGCCACAGAGTCCTCTGGAATCTGTTTGGCGTTTAAGAGTGCTGTTGTTGAGAAGGCTAGATACTTATCTTTAAAATCGATTGAGCTATCGACTTTAATCAGTGGAAAGCCTGTCAGTTGCGTGTAGTCTTTCGTGTGGTGAGTTGTTATCTCGTTAGCTAAAGCTTTGGTCCAATCTGTATTTTTACAAAAGATATAGTGCACTTTAGACCTTAATTCTAATTAGGAGGTAACTCGAAGCAGATCAGTCCTAATGCGCCTGCTCTAAAGTCATTTAGAACTATTTTATAGATATGATCATAGTCGTAGTTTCCACCGACTCTCAGACATCCTCTTCGCTTACCAATATGTTCAATCGCAGTGATAAGATCGATATCAAGTGATTCAAATTCATAAAACTCTTTAAATCCTTCAGATTTATTCTTTAAGAAGTACTCTACCAGAAAGCAGGCCGAGTAATCTGGAGTCACAACACTATCTGGTATAGCGTGAATGGCCGATAGCCACATACCATGAACTTGTTCTTTGATAATTGGTGGCATGATACCAGGTGTATCAATAATTCTGATATTATTATCGACTTTAACCCAAAGCTTTTGCTTGGTTTGTCCTGGAGTTGAGGCTGCTTTAGTTGCATTCCTATTTGATAATCTATTGATGATGGTTGATTTTCCGGTATTAGGAAGGCCCAGAATCATCATGGTCATTTCGTCTTTTTCAGTGGCGTCGCTATTAGATTTTAAGCGGTGAGCATGAATAATTTCTCGCGCTTTCTTCGTGATAAGCTTGATAGAATTTTTATCTAAAGCATTGATGAAAACAAAAGATTCGTTTTGCTTTGTGAACCATTCTTGCCACAACTTAACCGCATTTGGTTCAGCTAGATTCGTTTTATTAATAACAATCAGATAAGGCTTATCACCTGCATGATTATAATTGCCTTTATTACCTGAAGCCATTGGTGCACGAGCATCTCGAATTTCAAGGATGATATTGACCATTTTGATATTAGCTTTAATATCTTTAATGGCCTTATTCATATGGCCTGGAAACCAATTGATTGGATTATTCTCTAGATGTTCAATGCCTGTTAGTTTTTTTCTTTTTGCCACAAGATCCTACTAAAGCAGTATATCGATATAAGTCGTTCCACTATTTATGGGAGACTTTGCTTTCGCATTTTGTCCCTTGATCAAGACTTTCTTGTCAGTGAAGAGCTTTTTAAATTGAGCTTTCGAGATATTATTTAAATCTGAGTTTTCTGTTTGCTGTTTTAAAGCCTCATATAAAACACTATTTCAGCTCTCGCTTCAAGTTCTAGAGTAATACGAAATGAGTTTTCTGGTGGGGTAGGGATTGTGTAAGTCATGGCTATTCTTAGCCTTGACGTTGCATAGAGTCAAGGAGCTAACGTCTAATCTAGGCTTTTAAGGCTTTCGACCTTGATTGTAACTCTTTCATCATCATTACTTAGATACATAAGTTGATCTTCAATAATGCAGCCTAGTTTCATGGATTTTGATACGATCTTATCGAGTGGTCCATTTTCAACTATGTTGAGATGATAGACCTCAAGTTTCGTGATTTTCGCTAAGTCCGACTTATTACTTTGATACCACTGGTGAGCTTGATTCGGTTGATAGGTAAAGACTTTAACCGAGCGAGACTTACCACTAGCTTGTCTAATTCTTTTGACGTCAGGCAGACCTAGTTCGATCCACTGAAGGATGTCTCCGCTATAGTCTTTTTGCCATAGTTCAGGCTCTTCAGTTGTACTTAAGCCCTTTGTAAATTGTAGATCTGGATGCGCGCAGTAAAGAAATGCCAACAGTCGAAACATCATTCTTTCTTCGTGCTCTGAAGGATGTTTTGCCATTGTTAAGTTGAAGTTCTCATAATACTGAGAATTGAAATTTGATAAATCAATATCGACT
Source organism: uncultured Bdellovibrionales bacterium (assembly GCA_963976925.1). Taxonomy (GTDB): domain Bacteria; phylum Bdellovibrionota; class Bacteriovoracia; order Bacteriovoracales; family Bacteriovoracaceae; genus UBA4207. The sequence goes on along the minus strand of CAXBMT010000013.1, from coordinate 18,989 downwards.
TTAAAAATGGTAGAACTTAAGGCCATATTCTCAACAATTGTTCGGTCTAAGATTTACCACAACATTTTTTATATTTTTTTTGACTACCACATGAGCAAGGATCGTTTCGACCAATTTTGGGAGTCTGCCTGACAATCGGCTTAATATCATGATGACCATGATTACAATTTGGTCCATGAACGTGACCGACTTCTTCATGATCTTGTGTTTTTTTTGTATCTGTTGAGTTGATAAGGACTTCCTATTAATAGTTACTTGGCTTAGCTTTTAGCAGAGAAGTTGATTCAAATTCAATGCATAGGATAAAAAAGAAAGTGATTTTATGTCCATTAATGCTATAAAACGCTCAATTATGACTAAATTTCTAGAAACTATCATTAAGCCAATGTCGAGGACTGAGTTTCTCGCAAACTACCTCAATAACACACCAGTTATCACTCATGGGTTGCTTGAGCACCTAGATGAGCTTACGCAACAGCCTTTTATAAAGTCACTTGATAGCTTGTTTGAAACTTGGCCTACCTTTGTGACCGCCTATATGGAGGGCTTAGCTGATGAGGCTAATTCACAGAAGGTATCTACTAGCGAAGCGCGAGAGCTTTTTCAAAAAGGCAGTGGGTTATGCTTTGATGACGCCAATAATTTCGACCCACTCCTTGAAAAATGGCCGAATGCAATCAGAAGTGAACTTGGTCTATCTGCCCTGACCTATAGCCGTAGTCTTATTTACGCCACAAAAGCAGGCAAAGGGACTGACCTTCACTTTGATCAGAATATTAACTTTGTGATTCAAATCTCAGGGACCAAAAAATGGTGGGTGGCTAAAAACGATCATATTGAGAATCCACTAACTAGACATACTATTGGAATCGATATGGATCCTGAGTTGGCTAGTTATGCTCATGAGGGAATGCCTGAATCATTTCCTGAAAATGGTACTGAGTATACTTTAGAGCCGGGCTCAATGTTGTTTGTTCCTCGTGGGTCTTGGCATATGACAGAAGCGATAACTGATGCAGTCTCGCTTAACTTTACCTTTACAGCGCCAAGCTGGATTGATCTTTTAACAACAGCTCTTCGGGGGCGTTTAGCTCAATCTAGTGAATGGCGTGAAACAGCGAATTTTGTCAGTGATGAACAGCTTCACCATTTAGCTGTAGATAAATTTGAGCTCTTATTGGCTGAACTTTCTCACGATGTCCCCAACTGGAGAGCAGGAGACATTCTTGGAGCTACTGAGATGAGAGACTTTTCGAATTAATTGGCGAGCTTAACACCACTTGCTTCAAAGTGATACTCATCTGAAGGCTTAGTCACCGCGGCGATTTCTTCTTTAGAAGCACCAGCATCCTCAAGATAATGGCGTGTATCTTTGATCGAAACTTTCTTTTTCGTCATCTGTCCCTTGATAAATATGTCTTTACCGGCCAAAGAAAGTGGCACAAAGAAGCCGTAGTCCTTGAACTTTATTCTTACAGACTTATCTTCAAGTTTCATGGTCATCCAACAGCCTTTTTGGGCACAAACTTTTTCTGCCTGAGCTTTTAAGACGATGTCTTTACTTTTATATTGATCAAAATTAGCCACAATATCTAGTATTGGAAGAGCATTGGCGGATTCAAAGTCAGTTCCATAAAATGGTTTCTCTTTTACTTTATTTGCCGCAAAAGAGCTGTTGAAAGTTAAGAATAAGAATATAGTTAAAAGGTACTTCATATAAATCCTAAGGTTAGAAAAGACCCATGGCCTTTGCTTGTTCCATCAATTTTTCTTTTTCTTCTTCACTCATATTAGCAACTTGCTCTTGCAGCTTTTGCATCTCTTCAGAGCCCATATTCTTCATCATTTCTTGAGCTTTTTCGAATGCTTCAGGACCTAGGTTTGGCATGGCACTCTTAAATATTATTTTATCTAAAGTTTTCTCGTGATCAACACCTTGAACCTTAAGTTCTTCAAGAATTGTATTAAGATTTTCGCCTTTATTGTCAGCAACTTCATACATCTTCTCTAGTGGTAGAGAGACTTTCTTAGTAGGAAATCCATTGTCTTTAAGATTATCTAAAATTTGATCTTTTAAGCTCATAATTACTTTCCTTTTAATAATTCAATTCCGTCTTTATTAATGACAATCTTTTTTGCCTTATAAAGCATGCCGATAGAATTTTTAAATGTTTTTTTGCTCATTTCTAAAGCTTGTTTGATTTCTTCAGGGGAGCTTTTATCGTGAAGATGAGATTTCCCACCATTTGCTTTTAGCATATCTAAAATTTTTGTTTGAGATTCATCCAGTCTTTTGATCCCTTGAATCTGAAGGGCAACATCTACGAGTCCGTCTTCACGAATTTTCTTAACATATCCCTCGTATTCTTTATCGAGTTCGATCTTAGTGAATATTTCATTATGATAAATCATGCCGATAAACTTACGATTAACGATACAGCGATATCCAAGCTCATGCTCTTCAGCTGGGATAATTTCTACTTTGTCGCCCTCTTGAAAATAAAAATCAAGAGTATCTAGCATTGATTCGTATTTTGTTGTGCCGTAAATCTTACCGCTAACTGTGTCGTAGCAAACGCGCACTAAGTGCAGTTCGTTATTAGACATCGGGACTTTTTGCTTTTTAGAAGGAACGAATAAGTCTTTTTCAAGTCCCCAATCAAGAAAGGCTCCAAAACCCTGAGCGTCAACAACTCTTAAAAGTGCGAACTCTTCGACTTCAGCATAGGGCAGAAGGAGGCTGGCGCAAGGTACTTCTTCTTCGTTTTGGTAGACGAAAGCTTCAATCGTTTGTCCGATCTTTAAATCGAGAGAGCGCGATAGATCGTTTCGTAAGTGAGGCATAAAGAGCTCTTCAGCCTCTTCACCTTCAAAGGCGACTAGTCGAACATAGTGCCCAGATTCCTCGGCCGTGATAACTGTAAACTCTCTAATTTTGCCAATTTCCATAGCCTGCACTCTATGAATTTTGCAGGGAATCGTCTAGGACGTAGAGACTATTTTGACATGTCTTGGCATTTTAAATGCTGTAATTCTTTTGTTACCATTAAACGAATTTTAATTTTAAACATGGATTTTATTGTGGACGAGAAATTAGTGGGTAATTGGGTCGAAATCGAATTAGTTAATGGCAATAAATGGACCGGTAAACTTGAGGAATGGGATGAAGATGCTATCTTTATCAGTAACGGCTACGAGTTCGGTCACGAGAATCACAAGGGTGCTGAGTGTACTAATGGCGAAGCGGCCAAAGTATTAGCTACTGATATCAGAGAGTTCTCTGTCGAATAGACCCATCAATGGCATTTTGGTAAGCGCGTCATGGCTCAGGCTCATTTATCAACTAGTATCTCTTTATAAATACTAGCTACTTAAGGATCAAATTATGAAATCAGGCAATCCAACTTTAAGCGATAAGATGTTCCAAGGAACTCGAGCTGGCAGCGGTCAAGAAGTTATGACAGCTAGTGGCTCTTATCAAAAGACAGCTATCCTTTTAGGTCTTTGTATAAGTGCAGCAAGTTTTACTTGGTCTGAAGGCGGAGCTGGATTTGCGATGTTTGGCTTTATTGGCGGACTTATCTTTGCTTTGATTACTATCTTTAAAAAAGAGTGGGCCATGTTTACAGCTCCACTCTATGCCATCTGTGAAGGTGTTGCTTTGGGTGGTATTTCTTATATGTATCAAGCTCAGTACCCAGGCATCGTTATGAACGCCATCATGCTGACATTCGCGGTCATGGCATTAATGCTTTATCTATATTCTAGCGGAACAATCAAAGTCACAGATAAACTCAAGAAAGGAATCTTTGCTGCAACTGGCGCAATCTTTCTGGTTTATATGATTGGCTTTGTGATGAGCTTCTTTGGTTCAAGCATCCCAATGATCCACGGCTCAGGTTTGGTTGGAATTGGCTTTAGTGTTGTAGTTGTAGGGATCGCTTCATTTAACCTACTTCTAGATTTTGACTTCATTGAGCGAGCTTCAGCTTCTAGATCAGCACCAAAGTATATGGAATGGTTTGCAGCCTTTGGTCTAATGGTGACTCTAGTTTGGCTCTATCTTGAAATCCTAAGACTACTATCAAAACTTAATGATCGTAGATAGAAGCTTTTACTCCTGAACTTTAAACTCGCCGTTATCGAGTTTTTGAAAATAACGTTTAGTTTGCTTTTTCAAATGAGGTAGCAATAACCAAATTGCTACCAAGTTTGGAAAGACCATCATCCCTGTCATGATATCTGAAAAGTCCAAAACCGCTTGAACTTTCCATAATGATCCAAGTAAAGCCACAATACAAAATACAATCTTAAATGGCAGAATTCCTTTCTTACCGGTTAAGTAATAGATCGCCGTCTCGCCGTAATACGACCAACTGATAAGAGTTGAAAAGGCGAAAAGTGTAGCTGCTACTGGGATAAAGTAATGTCCAAAGCCGCCAATAACACTATCAAAGGCTTCAGCTGTTAGAGGCACTCCGACAAGTGATGATGTTTCCCATACACCAGTTGTCAAAATAACAAGAGCGGTTAGAGTACAGATGGTGACGGTATCAATGAAAGGTCCTAAAAGTGCCACAACACCTTCACGTACTGGCTCATTGGTAGAAGCGGCTGAGTGAGCAATAGCGGCAGAACCAAGACCAGCCTCATTGGAAAAGCAGGCACGCTTAACCCCTTGAAGGATTGCCATATGCATCGTCGCAACAGCGCCTCCGGCGAGTCCTGTATCAGAAAAAGCGCTAGTCACAATCGTATAAATTAAGCCTGGTACTTTTTCAAAATGAAAACCGATTACAATAATACAGCCAATAACATAAGTGACAGCCATGAACGGAACGAGAAAGCTTGTTACTTTTGCAATTCTGGTTATTCCACCAATAATGACGATACCACCAAGAATCATCATGGTGATCCCTGTCGCAATATGAGGGATACCAAAGCTTTGATTTAAAATTACGGCAGATTGGTTGGTTTGAAACATATTAGCGATGCCGAAACTTCCAATTGCAATTGAGAGTGCGTAGAACTTCGCCATTGGCTTGAACTGCTTTCCTAGCCCATATTCCATATAGTACATGGGTCCGCCGCGAACCACGCCATCTTTATCAATTTTTCTAAAGAGAATAGCTAAAGTCGATTCAGCATACTTCGTAGCCATTCCGATGATACCTGCAACGATCATCCAAAAGACTGCACCAGGGCCACCGAATTTAATAATAATTGCTACGATGCCAATATTTCCAAGTCCAATCGTGGCAGATAAAGCCGTCATCAATGCTTGAAAGTGTGTAATCTGTCCTGGGTCATCTTCTTTGTCATACTTTCCACGAATCACTTGGATGCCATGAAAGAATGCTTTTCGCTGAATTCCTCCTAGTAAGCCTCCAAGAATGACCGATAGAAGTAGCCCAGAGAGTATGAGTAATAAAATAGTAGGAAGGCCCCAGACATAGCTAACCGCCGTGCTGAGAAAGTTTTCGAGTTGTATAAGCATAAATATAGTATGACGGCGTAAATATTATATGTAAACGAAACGAGCTTAATGAAATTTCAAGTAATTAGAACAATGTAAAAATCACTTTTCCCCTTGCATTTAAAAATGCTTCATTACGATAGCAATGAGAAGATATATGAGGAGAAATTATGAAGCTATTTTCTTTAATGATGTTGTTTAGTGCCAATGCATTTGCATTGAACTGTCCTTTTACTGAACAAAATAATCAGTACTCACAAACTGTCGCTATCTGTGAAAATGTGACTACTGGCCAAGTTGCTTGTCTTGCTAAATATACTAAGTCTGGTAACTATATAGTGGAAGTTTCAGGTGGAGATATTAGGGGAGATTACAGAACTTCTTTTGGACAGAAAGCTATCAAGAAAGACAATGCAAAAAGACTTAAGCTTAAATATAAAACTTTTGGTCTTGGGATTATTGGGTACCAGAATTTTCAATTTGAGTTAAATAAAAAGAATAAAACTGCTAAGTTTAAATATAAGACTATTGGCTGTGGGATTTCGATAATTAATGACGGACCTGATCCGTACTGTCCTAAAAACATTGATATTAAATTTACAGAGTGCCAATTATAAGACATAAATCGATATCTTTAAGATAAAGGTATCGATGTCCCATCAGTGCAAGGTTTTAGAAACAGATATCATTATCATTGGAGCCGGTGCTTCAGGGATGATGGCCGCTCATTTTTGTGCTCAAAATGGTAAAGAGGTCTATCTACTAGATCACAATAAAGAAGTTGGACGTAAGATTTTAATCTCAGGTGGAGGTAAATGTAACTTCACTAATCTTTATGGCTCTGATCCAAAAGACTATCATTGTGAAAATCCGCACTTTGTGAAATCGGCATTGTCGAGATACTCACCCTGGGATTTCATTGATTTAATCGTTAAGAACAATATTCCTTATGAAGAACGAAACCTCGGTAAACTCTTCTGTAAGCGCTCGGCCAAAGATATTAATACTGCTTTAATGTCTCAACTTCAAAAGCCCAATATAAAGCTGAGATTAAATGAAAAAAATCTTCAAGTAGAGATCTTAGAAGATAGCTATAAGGTCTTTAATGAGAATATCGAAATCAAAGCCCAAAAGCTTGTCGTGGCTACTGGTGGAATAGTTCTTCCACAAATAGGGGCTTCAGACTTTGGTTATGTACTAGCTAAAAGATGTGGTCATAAAATTATACCGACAACTCCAGCTTTAGTGCCTTTTAAAATAGATGGATTTTCTGAATTATCTGGTAATGCTTTTGTCGCAGGCATTACATGCAACGGCCATTACGTTGCTGAGAATGTTCTCTTTACTCATAAAGGCTTAAGTGGCCCCGGAATCTTAAAGACTTCACTTTTTTGGAACCATGGAGACTCTATTGAAGTTAATTGGCTTCCAAGCTTTAGTTTTGAAGAGCTACTGAAGTCTTCACCAGGCAATATCCGTGCAGATAATATGCTAAAAAAGCATCTTCCAAATAGTTTCGTAGATTTATTTTTTGAAAGAATTGGTCTCGATGGCTCACTCTATATAAGTAATTATTCAAAAGTTATGATTCAAAAAATCACTAAAGAACTTCATAGTATGACATTGATACCTTCTAACACCGAAGGCTTTCGTAAAGCTGAGGTAACTCGTGGTGGAATCTGTACAAGTAAGATCTCATCTAAGACCTTGGAGAGTCAATTGCAACCTGGGCTTCACTTCATTGGAGAAGTGTTAGATGTAACCGGTCAACTGGGAGGACATAACTTTCAGTGGTGTTGGGCCAGTGCAAATGCGGTAGGCGAAGCTCTTAAATAGTAAAGCGATTAGTAACTCTTAAGGTACTCATCTATCCATTCATTAAAAAATACAGATCGCTCTTTAAAGAACTCTACCTGTTTGACTGTAAGTGTTTTTGAAAACTGCTTAAATTGTTCCAAAGATTTAGCTCGAGTCGCAGAAATAGCAGAGCGATCGGCAGTTTCGTCTAAAACCTCAATGATCCTTAGCTCTTTCGCTTTAGAATCCTCTAGCTTTAAAGCCTTTATGAGCTCAAGTTGAACTAATTTTCGCTTTTCTAATCTATTTTTAGAAAGCGCTTTAAAGGTATCAATATAAGTATTGATCAGTGATTTTTGATTTTGGTTTATACTTCCAAAGAAGTATTCATATCTTTCATAGTAATCTTCATTAGTTTTATCTTGGATTCTTTCAAGAATCTCATCATTTTTTTCTAACATAGATGATTTAAATTTTTCTATCTGATGTGAATCTAATTTAGAAAATTGCTTTGCTAGTATTCGGTTAACTTTTACAGCAATAGCATAATAGTTTTTTGCGAAAAAATTATATCCATCTACAACATCAAAGTTTTTAATTTCAATCTGATTAAAATAATTTTTTATCTGCTCAACACGAACTTTTTCTTGAGTAAGCAAAGTCTTAAAATCTACTTTTACTTGATCTTCTTGGTCGTTATAGAGATGCAGCGAGCTATCAACTCTGTTGGCAAGAATGTAGGGGAGATTTGGGATCACTAGAGATTTAAAACTGCAGCCAGATATGAATAGAATCAAAAGTAATTTTTTCATGAAACTAATCTACATGGGGTTATAGAGCACTTCAATAGACATTCTTTAGAGGCTAAAAGCTTTCACTTTAGCCTCAAGTTTTGTTAAGCTTTAGCTAAATAAGGATTATCAATGTTTGAATTTCAAGAGCTTAAGAATTATCTCTACCCCATAAGCGTTACGACGCTATTTCTTGCAGGGTACTACTTCTTTAGACTGAAAATTGCTAAAACAAAAAGTTCCAAACTCTTAAGTATTAAAAAACGAAATATCAGTGATGCTGTTGAGACCGACTCACCATTAGATGATCAAGAAGTCTCAATGAAAGTTAAGGGGATAAGTGGAATCGAGGAGAGGTTCTCATTTATCTCAAAAGCCTTGCCACTGGTTCTTTTCTTTATATGGTTAGTGGTTATTTTTATTCCTTATCTTGGGAATATTCCCACAGTTTATATTTCTATTTTAGCTGCGGTTGCTTCAGTTGTTGCAGGTGTTTCTCTTCGTCCATTTTTAGAGAACTTGTTCTCCGGAATTGTTATCTCATTTTTTAAGTCCATTCGTATCGGAGATACTGTCATTATCGATGGGCACTATGGTCTTATTGAAGAAATTGGTTTGACCTATTCCGTCTTAAAGCGCTGGGATTGGAACAGAATAGTTATTCCCAATTCAAAGTTATTAGAAAAAGAAATTCAAAGCTTAACGATGAATGACAATTTTATCTGGGCGCATATTGAGTTCTTTGTTTCACCTGATGCAGAAATCGAAAGAGTAGAATTACTTGCTAAAGAAGCAGCCGAATCATCAAAATATTTCAATAAGGCTGAGGAGCCATCTTTTTGGGTTATGGAGATGCAAAAAGATACTGTTAAGTGTTGGGTTGCTGCTTGGGCCGATAATCCAAGTAATGCATGGGAATTAAGAAACGAAATGCGTACTAAGCTTATTAAAGCCTTCCAAAAAGAGAATATTCGTTTCCATCAACATAATATAGCTAAGTAAAAAGTCGCTGCATAAGCAGCGACTTATATTTCAAACTATTTCTTTAATTCGAATCGATCAGCATTCATAACTTTATTCCAAGCAGATACAAAGTCATTGATGAGTTTATCTTGAGCATCATCCTGTGCATAAACTTCGCAGTACGATCTTAGTTCTGAATTGGAGCCAAAAGTTAAGTCAACGGCCGTAGCGCTCCACTTTTGTTTCCCCGTTTTTCGATCAAAACCTTCGAATATGCCAGCTTCAGAAGTTGGCTTCCACTCCGTGTTCATATCAAGGATATTTACAAAGAAGTTATTGGTTAAAGCTCCAACTTTCTTTGTCAGAACTCCATGCTTGGATTTATCATGATTGATCCCAAGCCCGCGTAGTCCACCAAGAAGCACTGTCATTTCTGGAGCAGTAAGACCAAGCAGTTGTGCTTTATCAATTAACAGATCTGCTCCATGCTTTGTCATGCCCTTTCTTGCGTAGTTTCTAAATCCATCACCAATCGGGTTGAGAACTTCAAATGCCTCAACATCTGTCTGCTCTTCGAGAGCATCTGTACGTCCTGGAGTAAACGGAACTTTGGCAGTTTTCTTACCAGACTTTTTAATCGCTTCTTCTATTCCAACGTTGCCACCTAAAACAATTAAGTCTGCCAAGCTTACTTTCTTTTTAGACTTTGCATTGAACTTTTCTTGAAGAGCCTCTAGTTTAGCGAGTACTTTAGAAAGCTGTTTAGGTTGATTAACTTCCCAGTCTTTTTGAGGAGCCAAACGAATTCTTGCACCATTAGCTCCGCCTCTCATATCTGAGCCACGGTATGTTGAAGCAGATGCCCAAGCTGTAGTTATAAGTTCTGAAGAGGCTAGACCTGTTTTTAGAATAAGCTTTTTAAGTGCAGCAACTTCTTTTTCATTAAGAGCAGCACCTTTAGCTTTTGGGATTGGGTCTTGCCAAAGAAAGTCTTCCTTTGGAACTTCAGGTCCTAAAAAGCGAACTTTAGGTCCCATGTCTCGGTGAGTAAGTTTGAACCAAGCTTTTGCAAAAGCTTGTTGAAAGGCTTTTGGATCATCTAGAAACTTTCGCGCAATCGGCTCGAAACCTGGATCATATCGAAGAGATAGATCGGCTGTTGTCATCATAGGACGTGTTTTCTTTTTTGGATCATGAGCATCGACAATCATATCCTCAGGTTCTACATCTTTGGCATACCACTGATGCGCACCAGCTGGGCTTTTAACTAACTCCCACTCATATTTAAAAAGAACCTTAAGATAGCCTTGGTCCCACTTGGTTGGATTTGGCTTCCAAGCACCTTCAATTCCACTACTTGTTGTATGAGCACCTTTACCGGTACCAAAGCTATTTTTCCAGCCAAGTCCCATCTGTTCGACGGGAGCTGCTTCAGGCTCAGCCTCAACCATTTCAGGCTTTCCTGCGCCGTGTGCCTTACCAAATGTATGACCGCCAGCAACTAGCGCTACAGTTTCTTCATCATTCATCGCCATTCTTTTAAATGTGTCACGAACATCTTTTCCCGAAGCTACTGGATCAGGGTCACCGTTAGGGCCCTCTGGATTGACATAAATTAGTCCCATTTGAACTGCAGCTAGTGGATTTTCTAGATCACGATCACCGCTATAGCGTGCATCTGCTAGCCATTCTTTTTCTGAACCCCAGTAGATATCTTCTTCAGGTTCCCAGATATCTGGACGACCGCCACCAAAGCCTAGAGTTTTAAAACCCATTGATTCAAGTGCAACGTTACCAGCTAAAATCATTAGATCGGCCCATGAAATTTGTGAGCCGTATTTTTTCTTAATAGGCCAGAGCAAACGTCTCGCCTTATCGAGGTTAACATTATCAGGCCAGCTATTAAGAGGAGCAAAACGTTGATTGCCCGTTCCACCACCACCGCGACCGTCAAAGGTTCTATAGGTACCTGCACTATGCCAAGTCATTCTAATGAATAGCCCGCCGTAGTGTCCCCAATCGGCTGGCCACCAGTCTTGTGATGTCGTCATCAACTTCTTTAGATCTTTTTTAAGAGCAGTATAGTTAAGTTTTTTAAACTCTTTAGCATAATCAAACTTTGCATCAAGGGGATTTGATTTTGATGAGTGTTGGTGCAAGATTTTTAAATTAATTTGATTCGGCCACCAATCCTTATTCGATTGAGTTCCATGTGTAACACGAGCTCCGTGACCATTAGAAAATGGACATTTTGATTCTTCAGTCATGATTTCTCCAAAAAGACTTTGAGTAAATTTGAAACGATCATAACATTCAAAGAGAATACTCGTAATAAGGAAAATACGAATGTTAATTTAAAGCTATTTACTCAAGAAACACTGAGCCAATCGATAAAAGGTTTATTCTCATTGGCGAGGACGGTGGAATTAAGCTTAGCTCAGATCAACTATTTAATCATAAAGAAATTGTTGAAAAAATTATGAAGCTAATATTAAAAATATAAAGCTGCCAAGAAATCAGGTAATGAAGCTAATATTAAAAAATATCGTAAGCGCTTGTAGATAGCTTTCCTTTCAAAATCACTCCGATAATTTTAAAAGATTGATCATAGGCTACACCATATCTGCCTTGATCATTAAAAATAAAATGAAGAAGTTCATTACCGTAAAAGATTGAAGCAGTGTTGAGAGTGTTTATTGGTTGATTGATTTTTTGAGCAACCTTATTTGGTAATACATTGATAAAACTAAGTATATCACCTGAATCAACATCTATAAGTTGGCTTTGCTTTAAAATATTTTTAAATTTTAAGCCATCTAGATCATGTCCGAAATTCACTCTTCTTTCAATTGACTGGCTTTTCTTAACTGCTCCAAAAATATAATTCATGACTAATTTCTTAGAATTAAGCGCTTCTTTTTTTGTTTTAAAATCTTCCCAGAAAGCGACTCTGATTTCTGCTGATGAATTACCTATACTTGCTGAGCTAAAGCCAAACTCCATTTTTTCATTAAAACAAATAAGTTTTAAGAAGCTTCTGTTGTCGCACTTAAGATCAAAGTCCTCAACCGAAATACGGTTGAACATCTCGTCATATATCTCGAGTTTGGTTTTTAGTATCAATTTCTTATACTCTTGATCAAAAACTGGAATCATATTAAAAACTAAGTTTTCATCATCAACTGTTTTAATTCTTAATTTAAGATTTTGCTCATCAACCTTAAGTTGTAAGTTGATTTTATGAGTCTCATTGATTGAGTTAGAAATATTATAATTAAAGAGATCCTTAAATAAGTCTCCATAAAGAGGAGTCTCATGAACAATACTCTCTCTTATTAATACATTACTTGATGGCCTGATCTGGTACTGTCTTGTGAAAGACTCACCTAAGTGAGCATATGAGTGAAATGCTTGAGAGGATACTGCAGTATTTTCCTGTGATAAGTAGACACCAGAAAGGTTGTTTAAAATATTTTCTCTGAGATTAAAATTTGGATATTCACCAAAACTTCGCATGATCAGATTTTTTTCTTCAAAGTCATTACTGTTTTGTAGAGATCTTAAATCAGATAGTCCATTTATTTGTCTGTTTTTATATCCGATTAAAATCTGTTCTGGATGTTCTTTAACCACAACCCCGGTGTGGCCGTATCTCGTTTGGGAGAGATCAAAACAATTTGTAATAGGTGGCATCACATCGAAGATTGGGTCTACTGTACTTGGAACCCAGTCACATGAAAGTGAGACATCTCCGTTTACATCGTCTTGATCAGTATCACTATAGCGAACCTGAGCTCGTTGAATACGCTGCTCACCAGTTTGTCTCAAAAGTTGATAACTTGGCTTTTTAATCTCTACGATATTGGGAATTTCGCCAGCTTCTTTGAGTTTCCTAATCGCTTCCTCTTCTTTGGCCGAAAGCTTGTCTGAGGCAACTTGAATATTATTATCGAGCCTAATCTCATAGTTATCAGATTGATCGTCTTGATAGTCTTTTAAAAACTCAAGAATGTATGAAGCAGGAATAAAATTACTTTTCCATTGAAAAGGGTAGAAGCTAGCTGAAAGACCTTTGAAGTTTAGATTTATACGTTCACTATCGCTTTGATTATCATTGACTTCAAAAAGTACGCCGCCACTCATGCCCTGAGATAGGTTGATTCCTGCTACTTGATAAATAAAATCAAAGCCAGGAAGTGAAGAGTATTCAACATATAAGCGAGATTTCATTTTATCTTCAATAACTGAAAATGAATCAAACTCTACAGATGTGACTGAGAGCAATGTTGCAGTATCATTTTGAAAACCTGCTGCTGCCAATACAAAGTTCTGAGAAGGGCGATAATAAATTGTTGGATTTGGGGAATGTGTATTCCCCATTGAGCCTGCAATATGTTGATTTACAGGTCCCTGTGTGTTCTGCTCTTGTGCAGAGTAAACCTCGTTAATGTGGCGATGTCGTTTCGTATTTTGTAGATTTAGCTTATATTCGTCCTTACAAAACTCTGGTGCCCAACTTGAGTCAAAGTATATTTGAGCAAGATCTGAACTTGGTTTTGCTTTAACCAGAGAACTTCGATGAGCTTCTTTCGGTGAAAAAATAATCTTTGAGTAAAGCTCTCTACCCAAATCTGTGTTAGCTTTTGAGTTCTTGTTTGGTGTGATGATAATATTCTCTTCGCCAAGGGCTAAGCCCTTCACGCAATGAGCGCTAGTAACGGCATGACAGCCATTTTCTGTATTTAATAAAGTTCCACTACATTTAGTATTATCTTGAAGATTGATGATGTTGATTGTTTGAAAGCCAAAGTACTCACTTGAATATAGAGAGGTGCTTGCACTTAATATAAGTATCGATAATGAGAGAGTTAATTTCATGATAAAAACTTAGCTTATCTAGGGGAAATTCATAGTAAAGTGTAACTTTTACAGGTACTTAGAGCTTTGAGTCTGAATCTGATACGTGGAATTTCGCATAATTACGCTTATATTTGAATTCTTCTTAACCCTCTCTACGAGCTTATAGAACCTGGCATCAAAGTCTGGTGAATAAGGCGTATTCCATAGCTGCTCGATGATGACCTCTTTTCTTAGTGGTGTTTGTGAGTACTTCAGAAGATTTACAAATTTATGAGGATTAGTTCCATGCTTAAACGGGTTTAGTGAAATATCTGACAGTTCATTTTTTAGATATTGATAAAACTGAGAAAAGTGACTGTTATAGTCTCCGATATCTTTGTACCTAAATTCTGGTAAGTATTTATCTGGATTAACTTTTACAAGTTCTAGCCAGCTATGGTGTGCCAGTTCAGGGTCACCATCTTGCAAATAAACAAGTGCTTCCCAAAGGAAGAAGTACTCACTATCTTTTGGGAAGTCATTTGGAATCTGTTTCAATCTATCCTTATTCATTAGCGATTTTAGGACTTGATATTCATAGTTAATACGAAAGCGTGTTAGTGACTTGGTTGTTTTGGCCAAGTCCTTATAAATATCAAGGGAATCATTATATTTTTTAAGTCTAAATAGAATATCGGCTTCTAAATTTAGAAAAGTTGTTTTGTTGCTAAACGAGATATTTGATTTGGTGATCTGTTGAATAATGGCAAGTGCTTCTTCAAATCTTCCAATCTTAGCAAGATAACTGACCTTCGCTCTAATTAACGAATTTTGATTTTCTTTTGTTTTTGCATACTCATGGGCCTTTTGCCAATTGAACTCAAATAGTTCTTCCAGGCTAAGCCTAGAGTAATTTATTGAAAGATTAAGGTAGCTGACAAATAAGCCTTCGTTGTCTTCAAGCTCTTTATAGAGGTTGATCGCTTTTTGATTTGAAACTGCTGCATATTGGTACTTAGAAAGTTTGTCATAAATAGACGAGAGTACATTTTCTTTTTGAGCCTTTAGAAACTTGCTTGAAGGTGAATGATTAATTAAAAGCTCTAGCGCACCAGAGGTATCTCCCTCCAGGTTTAAAAGTCGAGCCTTTATTAATGTTCTTTCACTGTGAGTGAGCACTCTTTTAGCAAGGAGGATATTTAGCTTCTTGATCTCTCTTTTTAGATAAAGCGTTACTGCCTGGTTGTAGTGAGTAAATTCAATTCGTGTTCGCATTTATCAGTTTTATCGTAATTCCAGGTGTTTGTATTGAAATATGTAAAAAATATATGTCAGAATGTCAGAATTACTCAATTTTGTCAGATGTCATCCTTCTGTAAAACCTGTTCAACGGAATCAAACTTACAGAAGGAGTAAATTATGTTCTTAAAAACGCTACTATTAATGGCGCTTCCAATGATGGTGAGTGCTACAAGTATTAACTCAAATATTGGAAAAGGTGTTTCATCATTTGATCAAAATGCAGGACTTAAAGACCGCTGCATCCAGCTAACGAAGGAAAATGTTTTTACTGAAGACGTCAGAAGTACTTCGTATTCATTACTTTTAGTCAAAAATAAAGAAGAGCTATACGACAAGATTTCAACATCTGGTTCAGCTTCGGGCAGTTATGGTGTTTTTGGAGCTAAGGCAAAAGCTAGTTTTGTAAAAGAAATTAAGTGGAACTATAACAGTAACTATATCTTGGTTAAAGCAACAAGAGTTACGACTCGCGAGTCAATTTCATCTGAAAATATCCTATTAAATCAGAATGCTAAAAACCTTTTCTTGGATTCAAAGTTTAGCTTTCTTGAGTCATGTGGAAACTCATTTGCCAAAACGATAGAGCTTGGTGGTGAGATTTATGGTGTTATTGAAATTACAGCATCCACTTATAGTGAAAAACAGCAGATTGAAAGCTCTCTTGAAGCATCCGGTAGCTATGGTGGTGTAAGTGCATCGGGGAGTGCTGACTATAAGAGAACAATTCGTAAACTGACTGAATCTTATCGCGCCAAAGTTAATATAAGGCATACAGGCGGTAGAGTTGTTGAAATTCCAAGTACGGTTGAAGGATTAATTGATTTGAGTTCAAAAATTGAAGAAATCACAGATTCAAATCCAGTGGCAATCTCAATCACTACTAGAGATTATTCAACACTTGCAAATTACATTCATGATGATGTGAATTATGAAACAATGGTAAGACAGTCGACAATAGATTTCGCTGAAGCAAAACTTAAACAGGCGAGACAGATATATGCTCAACTTCTTACAGTCATGGAGTTTCCTCGTGAGTTTAAGAAATATAATATGGAGTATATTAAAGAAAAGCTAAACTATCTTGATACTGAAATTGTTGAGCTTAGAGAGTTCATAGCAAAATCATATAGTTTTTTAAATGATGTGAGTACCGATCAAATTGATATTGATTTAGACATTATTATTCCACAAAGACGAGGAAGACTTCTTGGTGGAACACGACCACTAGATATCAAGTGCGAAATGAAAAGATCACAAATTTGTGGAGTTGAAACATACCGCGACATTAGATCATCTGCTTGTAATGTTAACGGTGTCAATGAAGGTACAGGCCCATCTTGTGGAACTGTTTATAAAACTAAAGCTTCTGAGTTTTGTGGAGTGAAAGTTTATAATGTTGGAACTGGTGGTGTGTGTGGTGTCGCTAGATATAAGCAATGTCATGCGAGTGCTTGTGGAAAGAAATGGAATGGTGCTCGTAAAAGGTGTCGCCATAGATCTTGTGGTGCAGAAAGCTACAAGAGCTGTCGCAATAAAGCATTTGGTGTGCAGGAGTATAATACTTGTTCTACTAAAGAGCATGGAATTGAAAAGTTCTTAACCTGTCAGCATAAAGACTTTGGCTACAACTTTCAGTCTTGTCAGCATTTAAGTCACGGACCAGCAGATTTCAATGTCTGTAATGTGGCCAAGATCGGCAAGCAGGAAGCCTTCTGTCCTAATTAAGAGTCTTAGATTCTTGCTTAGCCCCCTAGATCCTTTCTAGGGGGTTTTGTCGTTTTTATAAATATTTAAGTGACTTATCATAAGTCGAATTACTAACTCATATTGAATTAACTCAGAATACTTATAGAAATGAGCACTTGTTGACTGTTTAACTCTATTAAAGTGAATGCTCTTAGGAAATAATGACCAATCCATATCTATCTATAGTTTTAATATAATATAAGTAAGTGATTAAAAGCTTACTTCAATATTCATTCTTCAAAAAATTGAAGAAACTCCATAATAAAGTCTATGTACTTGGTATGTATTGGACTGAATATAGAGAAGCATGGCTTAATAATATCTCCATGCGAGAAAGCGGAGATCGGCTTTTAGACGCTGGGTGTGGAAACGCATGGGTTAAAAGTGAATTTTCCAGATACGATACACCTGTTGAATATTATGGAGTTGATCTTGCCGTAGGAGATGAAGATTTAACCTATAAGGTATCGGCTTTAGCAGATCTTCATCATCTTCCTTTTAAAGATAATTCTTTTGATAAAGCGATTTCAAACTCAGTTCTAGAGCATGTTGAAAGTCCAGCTCGTGTATTCTCGGAAATGGTTAGAGTCGTTAGACCTGGTGGTAGAATATATTTAAGTGTGCCGTTCTCTTTTGCTTTGCACCAACGCCCCTACGATTATCATCGTTTTTCAAAATACATTTTAGAACTATATGCGGTTAGAAATAATTTGAAGATAATCGAGCTTTGGCCAATGGGTGGTTTTTTTACAGTTCTTAGATATATATTTACCAATCATACAATGAAGAGTTTTAACGATCATAAATTATGGATCGGAATATTTAATGTAATTAATTTTATTACAAAAATTTTAGATCGAACCATCATAGCTCCAATAATCTTTTTACTTGATAAGCTGGATCGCAATAAGTATCTAACTTTAGGATATTTTGCTGTTTATGAAAAAAATGGTGAAGAATTAAAAGATCTACCTGTTGATATATTTCGATGTCCTATTTGTGAAGATGATAGCGCTTCTCTTGAATTGAATTCAAATGAATGCGTTTGTACAAAATGTAAGCATAAATTTAACGTTAAGCAATCTGTACCAGATTTAACTTTAGCTAATTCTTTTAAACCGAGATCAAGTAAAATAGATGAAGTTTGAAACATTTAATTGATAAGATATAATCATGATTTTACTCATAGCTAACCTCACTCTTTAGTATAACAACTTTCATATATTTAGTGCCCGCAGATGAGTGCATGCCTGAAAATTAAGAATAATTATAAAGGTTATGTAATTGGGATAAGTTTAAATTATGAATCAGTGTATTATTTTAAGTACTTACAGGCATATAGCATAATCAGTTATGGAGCATCATCTTGAGGATCCCCTACGTTTATGGTTTAAAAACCTCTAGAAATTATTTAGGGGAACTCATGTTAAAGCTTTTAGGTTTTATTGCAATACTTCTTGTGCTCGCTTTTGAAATTACTGCTGCGACTTGGCCTAGTACCGATAGTGTCATCAAAAAAAGTCCAGTTATAGAAAAACAAGTTAAAGAAATCTTGAATTCAATGAGTTTAGAAGAGAAAGTTGCTCAAATGATTCAAGCCGAAATTAAGCATATTAAGCCTGATGATTTAAAATCTTATCCCCTTGGATCAATTCTTAATGGTGGTGGTTCATTTCCTTATGACAATAAGTTGGCGAAAGTTTCTGACTGGGTAAAACTCGCTGATTCATATTATGAAGCTTCAATTCTCAGCGGTAAGAATATTCCCATAATTTGGGGAACAGACGCAGTCCATGGTCATAACAATGTCGTTGGCGCGACTATTTTTCCGCACAATATCGGTCTTGGTGCTGCAAATAATGCAAGCTTGATTGAAGAGATTGGCAAGGCAACAGCTCTTGAGGTACTTGCGACAGGAATCGACTGGATCTTTGCTCCAACTGTTGCTGTTGTTAGAAATGATCGTTGGGGACGAACTTACGAAGGTTATTCAGAAGAACCTTCAATCGTTAAGAAATATGCCACTAGTATGATTAACGGTCTTCAAGGTAAAGGGGAGAAGATTTTAAATCATC
>CAXBMT010000012.1:0-27046 GCA_963976925.1 uncultured Bdellovibrionales bacterium | reverse complement strand
AGCTTCGATATTTTTTTCAAAGCTTTGAAGAGTTGCGATCGCCGCATCATCTTCAGCATGGATAACTTTAAGCTCACCAATTTTAACTTTGTAATTATATCGTTTTTTTGTGGCGTATGGATCAAGTTGTGAAATCTGTCGGTAAATCGTAAGAACATTACCGCTTTCGAGACCTTGGCTGGCTCCCATATTGATATAGAAGTTCTTCCTCATGACTTGATCAGAGGTGCCCATTGGTAGATCGTGACCTATGGAATAGATAATATAGTCTTTGGCTATTGCCATACTTGCAGTGAACAAAAAACTCACTATAAGTAAAAACGGAAAATACTGTTGCAGGCGTTTCATAAGCTCCCTCGGTTTGCAGGCGGGGTTTGCCTACAATACCTTTCGGAAGCTTTGCTAAGACGATGAAGTTAGTCAGACTTGCATAGGTTTAGGGGCAAAATTTACCCCTAAAATAGTTATGCCTTATTGAACTTTCAGATACTTAAAGTAATTGAAAATGAGATCAGAATGTCTAAAGTTTTTTAGTCGGCCTTGATGAAGAATGTAGTTACGAGCGTAATACTGCATGACCCACGGTAATTCTTTGTGAACAATCTCTTCCATTTCCTCCATAAGCGCCCACTTGTCCGGACCCTCATTCATGACCTTAAGTTGTTCGAAGTATTTATCAAACTTAGGATTAGAAAAATAAGATGAGTTTGGACCTGGTGGATGGTTTCTAGTTACCAAGAGTTGAAGACAGTTTTCAGCATCAGGATAATCCATGGCCCAACCGCCTTGCCAGAACTGAAGTTTACCACTGCGAGCTTTTTCAAGAAAGGCAGGGAATGTATTCATGATAACTTCAACTTTAATACCAATCTTAGACAGCTCACTTTTAATAAACTGACTCTCTTGGCGGTTTCTAGCCGAAGTTCCTCTTACATCAAACTTAATAACAGGTAGGCCCTTACCTTCAGGGTAACCTGCTTTTGCTAGGATGCTTTTAGCGAGGTTAAGGTCATATGAGTATGGCAGTCGTTTCGCTGGATCATAGCCCGGAATTCCTGGAGGATAAATTGAATTCGCTTTTTGACCTACATTATTTGTGAAGACTGAAATATATTTCTCAAAATCAATAGCATGCGAAATAGCTTTTCTTAAAGCAAGGTTCTTTGGACCACCAACAACTGAGTCAGTCATATTAAATTCTAACCACCAGTAGGTTAGGGTTGGTCCAATGATAAGGCTGATATTATCTTTTTTAAGTTCATCAGTTAAACCTCCATCGGCAGATACAGCTGTCGAGAAGTTATCCTTAGGAACGACTAGAAGATCAATCTTACCTGCTCTAAAGTTCAGCCACCTAGTTTGATCTTCTTTAATAATTTTAAAATCAATTACGTCTAAAAATGGAAGTTGTTTTCCAGCATCAGCAAGCATGTCGTTTCCATGTGCAACACGATCACCTTTTGTTGGGTATGTTGAGTTCTTATAGTCTACAAATTTCTTTATTCTCACACCCGATAGTGGCTTAACTTCATCTAAGTAAAATGGACCTGTGCCGACCATATGACGGCTTAAGTCGTTTCCATACTCCTCAAGAACTTCAATGGGCATAGGTGAAGTAAATCCCATTGCGAGGGCGTACATCATTTGGGGGTAGGCTTCATTTAATTTAATTTGAAGAGTGTATTCATCTAGAGCTTTAATTCCACTGATTGAAAGAGACTTGAACTTATCAAAGTCATCGCCGGCATCATCTCTAAACTGATTAAGTCCTTCAATCTTTCCATCAAATAACCACCAGCCATTAGAGTTAGTTGGTTTCCAGGCAAGTCTTTTAATTTGTGTTACGAAGTCTTCTGCTTTTAAAAAACGTGTTTTACCTTTAAAGGCAGGATCTGAGTGATATGGAACTTTTTGTTTTAGTTTGATCGTATATGTTAGGCCGTCATCACTAACTTGAGGTAACTCAGCTGCTAGTAGTGGTTGAAGTTGGTAGGGACGGCGAAGATAGTGATAGTCGAATAATTGTTCATAAACTTGATAAACAATCGTGTTTGAAACTGTGTCATATGAGTTGGCAGGGTCAAGTGTAGATATTTCACCTGTTAGTGGCACATTCATAACATTTTCACTTTCACCTTTACGAGTACAAGATGAAAATAAAATTATGGATGAAAGAGCAATAATAAAACATAAGTTTTTCATAGAATCCTACTTATCTAAATATGAGGGTATAGCTTTTTTAGCATTGGTGAAAAAGTTTGCGGCATCATAAACATCGGCAGAACCCTGAGCCATATCTGGACGGCCACCGCCTCTTCCCCCAAGTGGAGCAAGAGCATCTTTAAGTACGTTTGAGCAGTGGAGCTTAACTGATTTGGAGCTTCTAACCATCGCTGCTAACTTGCCATCTTTGTTTGCAGTCATTAGTAAAATACCTTTTGGATATTTACTGACAAAATCATCTGACAATGATTTCAGATCTGAACCTTCTGGTGCTTCAACACATACTAAGTCATAGCCAGAAACTTTCTCAGCATTTGCAAATAAATCAGCTGATTTAAGGCTTTGTAATTCAGATTTAAGCTTTTGAATCTCTTTTTGTTTTTCTTTGATCTCTTCAAACATTGAATCAATTCGAAGTATGGCTTTCGGACCTTTTTCTTTTAGCATGAACTCAATATTATCTAGAGTATCCGAGCGATTTGAAAGCCAGTTAAATGCATTTAGACTAGTCGTCGCCTCAATTCGTCTAACTCCAGTTGCAAGTGAACTCTCACTTAAAACTTTGAATAATCCAATGTCGGAAGTATTACTTACGTGAGTTCCGCCGCAAAGCTCTGTTGAATGAGTGCCCATTTGCAGCACTCTTACCTTATCGCCATACTTATCACCAAAAAATGCAAGAGCACCTTTGTTGATAGCTTCGTCCATGCTCATCTCGCTTGCATCAACAGGTGTAGCATTGTGAATCCACTGATTGACGATACCTTCGACTTGTTTCAACTCTTCAGGAGTTACGCCTTGCATATGGGTAAAATCAAATCTCAACTTGTCTGCGCCAACTTGAGAGCCAGCCTGCTTTACATGATCGCCTAAGACATTAATAAGTGCAGCCTGAAGAAGGTGCGTTGCCGAGTGATTAGCTTTTGTAAGCTCTCTTTTTTCTTTATTAACTACGAGGTCATATTCCTGACCGACCTCAAGTCCATCAGAATCTTTAGAAAAATGAACAAATAACCCATCGACAGGTTTTTGAGTATCAATCACATTAGCTATTGTTTTACCATCTTGCTGGATAACGCCTTTGTCTCCAGCCTGTCCACCGCCTTCGCCGTAGAAAGAGGTAGTATTAAAAATTAATCCGTGGATATCTTCTCCAAGCTCGAGAATATTTAAGAGCTTGGCTCTTTGTTTTAGTGTTTCATAGCCAGTAAACTTTGTTGCTCCAAACTTCTCTTTCGTTGAATGATAAACCTTATTGTCGACTGATTGGCCAGACTTCCATGATTTTCTTGAACGCTCTTTACTTTCTTTCATTTGGGCTTCAAAACCCGCAAGATCCGCCAAGTGACCACGCTCTTTTAAAATAAGCTCAGTTAGATCGACCGGGAAACCATAAGTATCATAGAGTTTAAAAATGACTGAGCCAGGAAGTGTATTCTTGGTAAGCTCTTTATCAATTGCTTCATCAAGAAACTTTAGACCTTGTTCAAGTGTCTCAAAAAACTTCTTCTCTTCAACACCAAGAAACTTTTGTGCGAGTGAAGCATTGGCTTCATTTTGAGGATATTCTTTTCCAAGAGTTTCAAAAACAAAAGGAACAAGCTTCTCTGCTGTTCCAGCACCTAAGCCAAGCTCTTTTAAGTTTTTAACCATTCTTCTAATGATTCTTCGTAAAACGTATCCTCTTCCTTCATTTGATGGAATTACGCCATCAGTTATAAGCATTGTCGAAGATCTTATGTGGTCAGCGACAATTCTCATTGAGTTTTGAGCTTTTGGGTCCGACTTATAAGACTTTCCAGACATCTTCTCTAGGGCGTTTAAAATTGGCGCAAATAAATCAGTATCATAGTTCCAGTAAACTCCTTGCATCACTGATGTTAATCGCTCAAGGCCTGCACCCGTATCGATAGAAGGTCTAGGAAGTGGAAACTGACCGTCTTTAGTTTTTTCATATTGCATGAAAACAAGGTTCCAGATTTCAACGTAACGTAGTTCATCGTCTAAAATATCCCCACCTTCTTTCATCTTGAAATTTGGTGTCGTGTATTTTTCTCCGTGATCATAAAAAATCTCTGAGCAAGGCCCACAAGGACCAAATTCACCCATTTCCCAAAAATTATCCTTATCACCTTTTTTGAAGATTCGATCCAAAGGTATACCAATATTTTTATTCCAAATCTGAACAGCTTCATCGTCTGAGTAATGGACTGTGACATAAAGCTTATCTTTGTTGATCTTCATTTCTTCAGTTAGAAACTTCCAAGCAAATGAGATTGCTTCTTCTTTGAAGTAGTCGCCAAAAGAAAAGTTTCCAAGCATCTCAAAAAATGTATGGTGTCTTGCTGTGAATCCTACGTTTTCTAAATCATTGTGCTTGCCACCTGCACGAACACACTTTTGTATACTCAAAGCTCTAGAGTTTTTAGGTTTAGCTCTTCCTGTGAAATAATCTTTAAATTGATTCATTCCTGCGTTGGCAAATAAAAGAGTATCGTCACCTTGAGGAATTAAAGGTGAAGAGCTTATCTTCTCGTGAGTATATTTTTGGAAAAAATTAGTGAAAGATTCGCGAATTTCTTGTGCCTTCATAACAACCTTCTAAGAGGGATTAATTAACCATTCTTGATAGCATTGATAGAGGAAATAGAAAATGAATGCGATGTGTTATTTGCTGCTAAAATATCTTTCTACAGCTGAAATTCCCTCTTGTGGAGAATAGCCCTTAGAAATTATCGCCCGAATGAGTTTTGTCTTAATTTTCTGACGCTCATCATACTCAAAGCTAGGCCAAGATGCTTGATATCTTTGACCCTTCTTAACAAGAATTTGCTCAATTGCACCTTGCTCTTGCATATCATTTTGCGAAAAGATTTCATCGATTAAACTAAGGGAAACCTCAAGCTCTTCTTGGGATAATCTTTGTTGAATATGATTTTTAGAGTAGCCCTTTCTCATTAAGCTTTTAATCTTAGATTCAATATACCAATCTTCTTTGAGAAGGCCTAAATCATATAATTTACTGATAGCTTCTACAGAATCGTCTTCCGTATAGCCGACAGACATAAGCTTGGCTTTAAGCTTTGGCCTTGAATACTCTTTTTTACTGAGTAGCTTTATAGCTTTTTGATAGCATTCTTTATTCATAGATATAAAAAAAGGGGGGCTTACACCCCCCTTTGAGTACGCCAAAATTACTGGAGAGTCTTTTTGGACTTTTTAGTTTTCTTTGTTGTTGTTGCTGCTTCAATTGGAGCTTCATCCATCACTTCGCCAGTTGCTTCATCTACGACTTCGCCACTGTATAAAGCCATGTCTTCTTTTGAGCCTAGACCATTTTTAGCTAGGATTTTCTTTTTTAGAGTATCGAAAATTTCTGGGTTATCTTTCAAGAATTGTTTTGAATTCTCTCTGCCTTGACCCATTTTACTATTTTCGTATGAGAACCATGCACCAGCTTTTTCTACGAAGCCATGTGAAACTGCAAGATCTAGAAGATCACCAGTTTTTGAGATTCCTTCACCATACATAATATCAAATTCAACTTCTCTGAATGGAGGAGCGACTTTGTTCTTAGCAATTTTAACTCTTGTTCTATTACCGATGTGCTTATCAGCATCTTTGATCGCTGCAATTCTACGAATATCCATTCTTACAGATGAGTAGAATTTAAGAGCGTTACCACCAGTTGTTGTTTCTGGGTTTCCAAACATAACACCGATTTTCATTCTCAACTGGTTGATGAAGATAACTGTTGTATTCGATCTTGAAATTGATCCAGTTAGTTTTCTTAGAGCCTGAGACATTAGCCGTGCTTGAAGACCCATATGTGAATCACCCATATCTCCTTCAAGTTCAGCACGAGGAGTTAGAGCTGCTACAGAGTCAACGATAAGAAGATCAACAGCACCTGAACGAACAAGCATGTCTGTAATCTCTAGAGCTTGCTCTCCGCTATCTGGCTGAGAGATTAGTGTATTTGGTACATCAACTCCAAGCTTAGCTGCGTAGCCAGTATCAAGTGCGTGTTCAGCATCAACAAAAGCAACTGTGCCTCCAGCTTTTTGCGCTTCGGCAGCAATATGTAGAGTTAGTGTTGTTTTACCTGAAGACTCCGGTCCATAGATCTCAATGATTCTTCCTTTTGGAACACCACCAACACCAAGGCATATATCTAAGCCTAAACAACCAGTCGAAATTGCAGGAACTGATTCGTTAGCCTTAGTTCCATCAAATTTCATGATGGCACCTTTACCAAATTGTTTTTCGATGGTTGAAAGCGCAAGGTCTAGAGCTTTCGCTTTGTTTGCATCTGAAGTGGTTGTCGAGGTCTGGGCCATGTGTGTCTCCTACAAAAGTTAAACTAAAAGAGGCAATGAACTTGTGTGTGTTCTATAGAACCTACCAAAATCACCGCACAATGACAGCTACTTTTGCCAAGACATAATTCTTCTAAGGCATGACAAAGCCCTGAATTTACAGGGATTCGATGCAATATGTTTGAAAAATTAGACGTGGAGTCCTATGTATTTAGTTTGTGCGTAAGTTATGCGTAAGTCAAGATATATTTTAGAAAATATAATTAAAAATGATATAGTAAGCGGTTCCTGCAAATAATCCCGAAACTATATCGTCTAAAATTGTCCCCATTCCATGGGTAACTTTTTTATCGAAATATGAAGCAGGCCAAAACTTAACAATATCGAAAAATCTAAAAAGTATAAAAGCCGGGATTAAATGCCACGTGGGTGCACCAGTCATAAAAAACCATGTGGTAAACATGCCTAGTACTTCATCAATGACGATCCACTGTGGATCATGGAGTTGATATTTTTTTTGCGTAACTTCCGCTACATAACAGCTACCAGCTGTTATAAAGACGATGAATGGTATTGCTAAAAAATTGGGGAAATTTACTGCACCGAGTCCCCAGAGAATTGGAAGTGTAGCTAAAGTCCCCCAGGTGCCTGGTGCTTTAGGTAGAAATCCTACTCCACCAAATGAGAGGAAAAATATCTCCCAGCTTTTGAGACTGGGTGCGTTTTTCATGTTCATGCTCAAAAGTATATACGTTAAACAGCGCGATAGGAAAAGCTACTTAAGGAAAGAATGACTAGACCTGATTATTTAAAAAAATATTTATTCGACTGGGAACTATTTGATGTAGTTGTCGGTGGTAAGTCGGCACTTGATACTAAGTTTCTTATGGGCCGGATGTATAACGAAGATCGTGTTAATAATTTTCTTCGTGGTTATGGACTTGATCCGCATGATCCGGTTAATAGAGCAGAGCTTTTTGGTAATTTCCAAGAAGCTATGCAGTTTATTCGTCGTTACTTTCTAAAAGAAGGTAATCCCGACGGACTTGATTTAAAAATTCCTAATTCTCTTTATATGCTGACTGATATTGGGGATCTGATTTTACTGGCAACTGGTGGACTCGAAGAAGAGTCTAGTTACGATGAAAGACTTTGGGCCGAAATCATTCTTAAAGTCATGCACACAATTTTACATGCAGATAAAGACTTAAGATCGAATTACTTTCCGGTTATTCAGACTCAGATTTTCGATCGTTTCTACAAGCATATTTCAAGACAAGGCGAACAACTTTATCTTGGAAAAGCCGACTCCGATAATAAAATTCGCCTAGTTTCTTTTGAGACCAAAGCGCTTAAAACAAGAGACTCTACAATTATTAAACTTCTTCATAAGGCAGAGAATGTTGCTGAAGAATTATTTGATAGAATTGGAGTCAGGTTCATTACCGAAAATCGTTTTGATACACTGAGAGTTGTAAACCACCTGATTGCAAATAATATTGTGATCCCACACAATATTAAGCCAAGCCGCTCTGTGAATACGATGGTTAACCTTACAGATTTCAAGCGTCGCTATGTTGCTTCAATTAAAAAGGCTATGCGCTCAGATATGTCTGAGCTTGAGTTCTTGGATCTTTTAGAACAAGAGGTTCAAGATTGCGCTGTTCTTAAAGGCGGACCTAACGAGAGAAACCTGCACACGAAGGGCGGTTATCAAAGTCTGCAGTTTACCTGCAGGCAGCTTGTTAAATACAAGAATCCGTTTATGTCTGAATTTTCTCAGCTTAGAAAGGCAGCTAAAAAAGTACAAGATGAGAATGAGTTAGCAAAAAAGATTCTAGGAATGGATGTCTCATTAATTGCTAGAGATATTAGATTCTTTTATCCCTATGAAGTTCAAATCGTTGATCTTGAAGCACATAAAGTTAATACTGAGGGGGAAGCATCTCACGCCGAATATAAGAAGGCGCAGACCTTATCTGCTATGAGAAGAGTCTTTGCACCACTTATAGAGCACAAAAATATTAAGTTTAACTAATATAATCCAAGATGACTTCGTTAACGGTTTCAGGAAAATCCCACTGGGGAACATGACTACCGTCTTTAACAATATACATTTCTGCATCATCTAAATGATCGAGTAATATTCTTTGAAGATAGTTAGGAATAACTTTGTCTTTGTCTCCACCTAAAACTAGCGTGGGTATCTTTATATGACTTAAAGATGAAATAATATTATGTTTTTTCATTTCGCTAAAAAGCTGCAAGAAAAGATCAACAGATAGCTCACCAACTTTCTCTAAATAAACTTTAATAAGATCTTCTGGCACCTGTGACTTATTGAATCCACCATCATGGGTAAGCTTAACTGCCAGTGGATTGAGATGTGATGTTCTCCAAATCATATCGAAAACACCTGGTGCTTTCTTTTTTAAGTCAGCTAGTAGAGGTGTGATGATTTCCATGGCATTTGTATCAAACATAACATCATGAGGTGGAAAAACTGTTCCAGACATTAAAATCATCTTTGAAACTTTATCAGCATGGTCTTTAACGTACTCAAGGCAAATATTCACGCCCATGCTGTGGCCAAGTAAAATACAATTTTTGACATCTAAAAAATTAATAATCTCATCAAGGTCTGATGCAATTTTTTTAAAGGTACAATTACTTAGTCCGCCCTTACCTTTGGATTGAAAATGAAAGCGATAATCATGGATGATAATATCAAAACCCATCTTATCAAATATTGGAAGTTGATATCTCCAGTGTTCATTGGAGCATACAAGGCCATAGTTAAAGATTAGTACATTCTCTTTGTCTTTAAACTCTTGATGAGGCTTATTAGTACAGAAATATATTTCACTTCCATCGTCGACTGTTAGGTATCCTGAATATGCGTTTTTAAAATAGTTAGACAATTAATCTGATCCATTTTGTTCAAGATTAAGGAGTTCTTGCTTTAAGGCCCAGAATAAGTCAGCCATGTAGGGATAAGCCTCAGTTAGCTCGTGATACCTTGCTTCTGTATCAACTTCAGTATCTTCAGGTATAACCGATATGACTTGAAAAACTGAGTTTCCAATACCAAAAGTATCTCCAACTCTATGAATCTTTTTTCCAGAAATTTTCTTTCCATTTGAAACATAGAATCCACTAGATCTTTCATGAACCTCAATTCCGTCAGCTTTTTGTATGACGAGTAAGCTATGGTCTTTGATAGAAAGATCAGGTAGGTAAAGATGACAATCAGAAAGTCTTCTAGAGATTATGATTTTAGGAAAATAAAAGTCATAAACACCTAGGCGTTCCTGATCTGGACATGACTTTAGCTCGATACTAAACATGTATTCATTTTAACTTTATTAGACCGTAGATACTACATGGTCATTTTGAGCCATTAGTTTAACGATAGGATGATTTTTAAAGTCGTCCTCAATACTCAACTTTTCTACATCGGCGCGTGCTATTTCTAAAAGAGGGTAGTCGGTTATAATATTAGCAATACGTCTAAAACCACCGCTGCCTGATTGAGAAGTGCCAAAAATGTCGCCTTCACCGCGAATTTTAAGGTCTTCTTCGGCAATTTTAAATCCGTCATCTGTATTTTCTATGACTCTTAGTCTCTCAAAAGCTTGCTGACTTGGGATTTTCTCACAAACTAAAAAACAGAATCCAGGTTTAGAGCCACGTCCAACTCGTCCTCTTAATTGATGGAGTGAAGAAAGACCAAATCTTTCAGGGTTTATGATGGCCATAATCGTCGCATTTTCTACATCAATGCCAACCTCCACAACACTAGTGGATACGAGTACATCAATCTTACCCTCATTAAAGTCATGCAAAGCTTTTTGTTTTTCTTCAGATTTTAATTGTCCATGAAGTCCCTCGACATTGAGGTCTGGAAAATAGGCCTGAAACTTCTTAAGAGCATCAATCAGGTTCGCCGTATCCATGTTTTCACTTTCTTCGATAGCCGGAACGACAATATAAGATTGCTCTCCCATAGAGATTCGAGTCTTTAAGAACGAGAGAAATTTTGGGTATGTTTCAGGAGAAATAATTCTAGTCTTAAATCCCTTTCTATGACCCGGTAAGGTTTTAATGATCGAAATTTCTAAGTCACCGTACTGAGTTAAAGAAAGAGAGCGCGGAATTGGTGTTGCTGTCATTAAAAGACAATGACAACCAGGAGTTTTACCAACAAGTTTTAGTCTTTGGTTAACGCCAAATTTATGTTGTTCATCAATAACGGCAAGTCCAAGAGATTTAAACTGTACACTATCTTGAAATAGGCTATGTGTACCTATAATAATTTGAACCTTCCCGTTTAGTAGATTTTGGGCAATTTCTTTTTTTTCTGTGTTCGAAGTTGCTCCTAATAAAAGAGCAACTTCAAGATCGGCATCTATAGCAATCTTTTTAAAGTTCTTATAATGTTGAATTGCAAGTGACTCTGTAGGTGCCATGATCGCAGCTTGATGACCAGAACTCACTGTTGCTATAGCAGCTCCAAATGCAACTGTTGTTTTGCCACAACCAACATCACCTTGAATCATTCTCATCATGGGCCCAGGGCCTTTAAAGTCATCAAATACATCAAACAGTGATTTTTCTTGATCGACTGTTAGATCATATGGAAAAAGCTTTTGAATAGTCTTTAGCATTTCATCCTGTTCTATATTCATAATAAGAGCAGGCGAGTGGTGGAGTTTATTTTTTCTAACTTTATGTTTTAGTTGTTCACAAAAAAACTCAAAATAAGCCAGTGACTCTCGTGCTTTGTGCTTTTTGTCTTCGGTCCATTCAGATGATGATACTTTCCCGTGAAGTATTTTCATTGACTCCATCAGACTGAAAAAATTACTTCGCTCTGTAAATTGAATATCATTGGCATCCCAAATCTCTTCTGGAATTTTTAAAATTAACTTTTTTAAATTAGTTGAGCTGATACCATTAACAGTTGGATACTGAATGATAAAGTCGTCACTCTTTGAGTTATCGCCTGGGCTAGAGCTTGTTTCGGGTGAAATAACTTGTAAGTTTCCCTGGAAGGATTGTATCACTCCAGCAAAATGGATGATTTCCATTTCCCTTAATTTGTTCGTTACAGAGGGATAGCAGTTAAACCATTTAAGCTGAAGTGTAGACGAGTCACTTTCATCCATGACGACGATTGTAAGGTTGTTTAGAGGAACTCTACCTTTTCCGTGTGCCTTAAAGTTTGGTCTTGCTTGGAAGGAGACAACCTTTCCTGACCCTCTAAAGTACTTTCCCTCAACAGCCTTAGAAATGGGTTCGATGTTCGGCATTTTAAAAATCTTTAATGGCATAATCCACAAAAGATCGAAAATAGTATTAACGCCAACAGCTTGAAGCGACTCCATCGTCTTAGTAACTTTTTTACTAAGTTTTGTTATTGAAGAATCTAATGAGATATTAGTTTTGTTCAATGTACTCCAGATCTTCGACTTCGAACTCTATATCTCCTTTTGGAGCTTTAACGATCACGGTGTCTCCGACTTCTTTTCCGATAAGAGCTTTTCCAAGAGGGCTTTTATAAGAAATCTTTTTTGCTTTTGAGTCAGATTCTTCTTCACCTACGATTTGATACTTAATGCTCTCTTCTTTGTTAGTATCAAAAAGCGTTACTGTTGCGCCAAAAACAATTTTATCAGTCTCAACCTTACTAAGATCAACGACTCTTGCAGATGCAACAACTGCCTGTAGGTGCGCAATACGACCCTCGACATGACTTTGTTTTTCTTTTGCTGCATGGTACTCAGCATTTTCTTTCAAGTCGCCAAGTTCTCTTGCTTCCGCAATCGTAGTTTTTAATCCCTCTCTTTCGACTTTGATAAGATGGGAAAGTTCTTTTTCTACTTTTTCTAAGCCAGACTTAGTGATTGGATTTTCCTGTGCCATTTATGCCTCTATTACTTTTTAAAAAGTGCTTCCGCGGCACTCACTTGGTTTTGAATATCTTTTTGATGATTATTTTTTGAACCAAACTCGAAAAAGCCACAAAGGTTAGCTTTTTTCTTTTCGGCCACACGATCTGCTTGAGTTTCTCTGCATTCATTATACGAATTCGGCTCATAGAACTTACACATTACACAGCATCGAAGATCGCTTGAGCAAAAAGGGCAGTCCGTTGTTCTGAACACGGCAGAGCCAGCCTCTAGGCCAGTATCCTTTCCGCAGTGATGACAGTTTAGTCCGGCCATTAAAAACTCCAGTCCTTAATAATAGCCATACCTAAACCTGGACTTTGGCTCGAATCGCTTGGAAGTCCTTCGGGATAAAAAAATATTTTTGGTAAGTTTCTTTTGTTATATTCTTCAATCGCTTTATTGAGATTTCTTTCATTATTAAATTCTAAAGTTCTTGCGATGAAAAAATTAACAATAATCATAGCTGCACCACCAATAAGCAGCGTCTTTTTTGTATCTGTACCATCACTCGCAAACAAGCCACCAATCATGAAACCACTTCCCAGTGTCCCGAGTGCAGCGTTTTGCCATTTGATTTGCGTGCCATCTTGGTACTCATCAAGAAATCCTTTAGCCACTTTATCCTTTTCTATATAGTAGCGAAGACCTTCACCTTTTTGAGTTGAGCTAGTATCAACTAAGATCTCTTGATAATTAATGATCGCAACTCGGCTACAAACTTGAGAAGCTTGGGCGCTGAGCGAAATAAAAAATAAGAGTAAAATTGTCAGCTTCTTCAAAATCCAACCTAGTTGTTAAAAAAAAGAGTCTAGCACGGTCAAAAACCACTTAAAAAGTCGAAAAGCGACATGAAAAGGCAGAATAATCCAGCCTTTTCGCCTACTTAGGTTGCTTTACAATAGAGTGTAAGACAAAGGAAAAGCATGGACCCCATTAGAACCGGTATAAGGTTTGGAAAAACTATTAGAAACGTTTCTCGCCTACGCGAGATTGTGACTATTTTTGCAAGGCATGGTTTTGCTGAGTTTGTAGCGCACGGCGGAGTTTTGTCTTATTTGCCAGACTTTGTGCTTCCGTCCGGTAAAAAAACTATTAAACAAGAAATGAAAGAGCAGGGTGAAAGAGACTGGGGGCAAATAATTGGCTCAAGGCTCAGACTCTGTTTTGAAGAGTTAGGGCCAGCATTCATTAAGTTTGGACAACTATTATGTTCTCGTGAAGATATTTTCGATGAAGGCTTTATATCTGAGATGCGTTTACTTAGAGACCAAGTTAAGTCGATAAACTTCTCATCTCTAAAAGATTCAGTCCAAGAAAATCTGGATGAACCAATTGATAAAATCTTTAGTCAAATTGATGATATCCCAATTGGTACGGCTTCGATTGGAGTTGTTTATAAAGCAAAGTTAGTCAGCGGCGAGGATGTCATATTAAAAGTGAGAAGACCTGGCATTGAAAGAACGATGCAAACGGACTTTTCGATCATCTTGTTTCTTACTCAGCAAGCAGAGCGCATAAGTGAAGAAATTCGTTTTCTTGGTGTTACGAGAATGGTTAATGACTTTGCCTCAAGCTTACAAAATGAATTGAACTTTAATGTTGAAGCTTTAAACTGTGACCGTCTCAAACAAAACTGTGCCAAGCATGATCCTGACGAAGCGTTTTATATTCCGATAGTCTATCGTGAACTAACACGAGAGAATCTCCTTGTGGCCGAATACTTGAATGGCGTTAAGTTTAGTAATCATATTGAGATGAATAAACAAAGAGATAAGGTTCTTCCTCTTTTAGATAAAGGCGTTGAAGTTTTTATTAAAACGTTTTTAGCTGATGGATTTTTCCATGCAGATCTTCATGGAGGAAACTTATTTTATCTCAATGAAGCGAATAAAATCGGTGTCGTCGACTTTGGTCTAGTCGGAAGTCTTGGCAAAAAAGGAAGACAGAGCTTTATTGCCATTGTTTATTCACTTGTTACTCATAATTACGAAAACCTCGTTTATGAGTTTTTAGATGTTGCAGAATATGATGACCCGCCAGATATGGATACTCTTGTAGGAGACGTTAGGTCTGTCCTTACTCCTTATGTTGGACTAACAATACAGCAAACAAACTACAGTGAAGTCTTTCAGTTGATCCTGCAGACTTTGAAGAAGCATAGAATTTATCTACCAAGAGAGTGGTTTGTTGTTTTTAGAGCATTGATGACCCTTGATGGAGTTGGACAGGCTCTTGATTATGATCTTGATGTCTTTGCGCTCTTAGAGAAAGATATTGGCTCATTAGTTAAGCAGTCGATTTCTAAAGAAGAATTAATGGAGGAAGCCTTTTGGGCAGGTCGAGATATGATTGGGATGCTCAGGTTACTACCTAGGCATGCCAAGTGGTTTCTTAGATCTTTTGCCAAGGGTGGCTATGCCTTTGAACTAAAGCATGTTGGAGTTGATGAATCAGTTTCAAAACTAACAGCATCAATGGAATTTTTAGGATTTAGTTTCTTGTCTGGTATCTTTACTTTTTCAGGTGCATTTCTTTTAGATACTTCTAGAATTCCAAGTATTCACGCCATTCCACCAATCGTATGGGTATTTTGGGTATTAGGTTTGTCATGTCTGGGCAGAGCTTGGATATCGACTCGAAGAACTTAAACTGAATCCACGCCACCTATCATTATATCTAAAGAATTAAACTCTTCATTAATTTTCTTTAAATCGGAAGGCCAACGGTTTCCTTGTCTTGCCATTGCCAACCATAGCTTTTGGAAATTGTTTTTATTCTTTATTGGTGACCATACCTTCATCGATTGAAACTCTAATAAGAATTGATCAATATCAATACAAGCATATTCGTGAATAATTCCATCTAGATCAAAACCTTTATTCTTTATGTAGTAGCTTCGTATCTGATCGTTACTGCTATCGATAAAAATTTTAATTGAGCTTATGTCGTTAAGAGCTTGCCACTGCTTATCATTCCTATCAACTCTATTGGGCCAGCACTTCTCGTAAAGCTTCTTCATTTGTGTAAGTTGACTATCACTAAGAGTTACAACCTCTTTATATATGTTTTTTTCTTCCTCTCCCCACTGATAGATATGACCGCACTCTTGAAATCCATATTTCTCATACATCTGATTTTCTGATGACCATAAAAGAAATCCAGCAACTTCATCATTGAGATCTTCAATAACTTTATTCATCATTATCTTAAATAAGCCCTTGCCTCTGTATTGTTCTTCAATCGCAATTGCGCCTATAAAACAAAAAGGGAATTTCCCTTTCTTAATAATGATATCCCTTAGGCAATATCCCAAGTGTCCAATGAGTTTTTCTTCGTCATATAAATTGATTGAATGAGAATTAAAGCGTGAATCAAATAAAGGAAGGAAGTCCTCCTTATAATGATGCTCATTAGTGTAGCCAAAACTCTTTTCGATCAAAGATAAGGCAGCAGCTTCATTGCGAGTGTTTAAAATTTTGATATTTTGATGATTCATTGACTGTATTTTAGGCAATCATCACAGATAAAAATTCCCGAGCAAAAAACTCTTTTTACATTATTCCTATAAAAACGGTAGTTTAGGCAAAAAAATATTGTCTATTTTTTTGTCAGTTTTTCTAAAGCTATTAAAAAAAAGAGTCGATAGGAATTATGAAGGGCCAAAGCATAACGCGAGAGCCACTAGGGGAAGGATTCCGCTAGAACCCGAATCAAGGAGGATTGAGATGGGACTTCGTATTAACACAAACGTAGCTTCGTTAAATGCGCAAAGAAATTTGCGTGGAACAAAGCTTTCCATGGACAAGACACTAGAGAAGTTGTCTTCAGGTCAGCGTATTAATCGCGCTGGTGATGATGCAGCCGGATTAGCAATCAGTGAAAACTTGAAAGCTCAAATTCGTGGTCTAGGTCAAGCAGAACGAAACGCCGAAGATGGTATTTCATTAGTACAAATCGCAGAAGGTGCGATGTCGGAAGTTTCCAACATCATGATCCGTCTACGAGAGCTTGCAGTGCAAGCGGCTTCTGATACTATCGGGCCAACAGAACGTAAATTCTTGAACGTTGAATTTGAACAGTTAACTTCAGAAGTTGACCGTATCGCCAACTCAACAGAATTTAACCGTGTACCTCTTCTTAATGGTACGGGTGCCGTTTTTGATATCCAAATTGGTACAAGAAATGACCCTATCAGTGACCGTCTAACATTCGATGCTTCAAGTGCCGACGTTAACGTAGCTGCCCTAGGTCTTAACCTTGCAAGTGTTGCCGACAAAATTTCAGCACAAAACTCATTAGCATCGATCGATCAAGCGATCATCAGTGTTTCTGGGATTAGAGCTGACTTTGGTGCACTTCAAAACCGTCTTCAGTCGACAGTGAATAATATTGCTGTCAGTGTTGAAAACTTGTCTGCCGCTAACTCACGTATTCGCGATACAGATATTGCTTCTGAAACAGCAGCATTAACTAAGTCGAATATCCTGATGCAAGCTGGTACTTCGGTACTTTCTCAGGCGAACTCTTCAACATCTAGTGCCCTATCGTTAATTCAATCAGCATCACGAGGATAAGCTTAGGCTTATAGCGAGTTGAAACTGAAACTGAATTAATAACGAATGGAGTACATATGATTTTTAGAGACGGATAAAGGATTAGGACAAAGGGTTAACCTGCAAGTGCCCCAAGTCATATTCCAACAGTAGTAGATGCGCTTCGGAAATGGCGCAATCGGCTCAGTGTATTTAAAAACGTAGGTTACTTTAAAAAATAATATAAACAATTTTCCGAACATGAAGTTCAGGAATACTTACAGGAGGTAAGAGATGTTAGACGGAGGATAAAATGGGATTAAGAATTAATACCAATACCGCATCGCTATCAGCGCAAAGGTCATTGGGAATAACAAATAGAAACTTAAACGATAACTTGAGAAAGCTCTCTTCGGGGGAGCGGATTACCCGAGCTGGAGATGACGCTGCAGGCTTAGCCATCAGTGAAAACTTGAAAGCACAAATTCGGGGGATGAGACAAGCTAGCAGGAACGCCAATGATGCTATCTCTCTCATTCAAACGGCAGAAGGAGGACTGAGTGAAATTTCAAATATTGTCATTCGACTCAGAGAACTCGCTGTCCAAGCCGCTTCTGACACAGTTGGAGAAACTGAACGTGGATTTACAGATATTGAATTCCAGAATCTTAAAGAGGAAATCGATAGAATCTCACGCTCATCAGAATTCAATGGTGTTAAGCTTCTCGATGGAACAGGTGGATTGCTGGAGTTCCAAATTGGTATCAATAATGATGCCGTCTTGGACAGGCTCCGTTACGACGGAACCGCAGCAGACGCAACTTTGGCAGCGCTTGGTCTTGGAGAAGACACAGTTGCTACTAAAATTGGTGCACAGACTTCGCTTAAGCGATTGGATGATGCCCTCGTACAGATTAACGGAACTAGAGCAGGCTTGGGTGCGGTACAAAACCGACTGTCGTCAACGGTTAACAACCTTGCGATCAGTGATGAAAACCTCAGCGCAGCTAATTCCCGAATTCGTGACGTGGATGTCGCCAAAGAGACTGCAGAGCTTACAAAGAACAATATTCTTGTTCAAGCTGGAGCTTCAGTACTCGCTCAGTCGAATCAGTTCCCCAATGTTGCATTGAAGTTACTGGGCTAGATTAAATATTTCCGAAATAAGGACCCCAGGATCGAATGATCCTCGGGTCTTTTTTTGCATTTTTTCCCCATCTCCCATAATCATGCACAAGCCTGTATGATGAATATGTGAGTAATATACTAAAAATAAAGCCAAAAGCTAAGAAAGGTACCGTCTTAATCATAGGCATCTCGTCCTTTATTGGCTCAAATCTTGCGGAACATTTTAAGGATGATTATAAAGTCATTGGAACTTACCACGATACACCCGTTTCAATGGATGGAGTTGTTTGTGTTCCATGTGATGTACTAGTTAAAGAAGAAGTTCAAAGTGTTCTTTATGCCTTTAGACCTGATGTCACAATATATTGCGCCGGAATTTCTTCAGTCGTTGAGTGCGCGAAGAGAGAGAGCTTTGCTGATGCTCTGAATACCTCGGGACTATTTAATGTTTCTGAATATTGTCAGCGTTATAAATCTCAGATTTGTTATATATCTTCAGGATATGTTTTTGGTGGAGAGGATAAGAACTATCTAGAAATGGATATTCCTGATGCCATTACTACCTATGGTCGTACTCAAGCAGCAGCTGAGTTTTATATTCAAAAAACATCACTGAATTATATAATTTTTCGTTGCTGTCGCCTCTATGGTAGAGGGATTAATCCTGCGCAATCAACTTGGTTTGAATTAATGCAAAAAAAATTGAGTGAAGGTCAATCTCTTCCAATGGACGATAATGTCAAAGTAGGATTTTTAGACGTCGGTTATTTATCGATGATCATAAGAATTTGTATTGAAAAAAATGTTTCCAATAGACTCTTGCAGGTATGTTCAAAAGATATTTTAACTCATTATCAATTCGCTAAAGAGTATTGCAAAACTTTTGCGACTCAAGAAGATCTTGTTGGTAGAAGCAAATGGTCTATACCTATTAATAAAAACAGTATGAGATCAGGTACAGGCGATAAGCTTTCATTTCGCTTAGATATCTCTAATATTGAGGGCTACCTTAATATTGATATGCCTAAAATAGAAGAGTCACTGCAATTTACACTTAAGAGATTGAAGGGAAGCTCAACGGAATCTCAAAACAGAGGTACTAGTACTGGTGAAGGCGTTAAGTTTATCTAGCGAGCAGACTGTCTTATGAATTCACTTAAATAATGTCTCACCAATGCATCAACATCAACAATTTCACCCTGAAAGCGCCATGAAATTTTGTTGAATGGGCCAACGTTTGCACGAATCTCATGTGTTCCCATTTGTTGGCCATAGGTATCACTGTCCGAAAGTCTTGGTGCTAACAGATCTTTACCATTAGATAGAAAACCAATGCTGATTGTATCGTGGGATCTTCTAGCAAAAATCATTCTTAGTGAGTTTCTAAACATCATAAAATCATTAACTGTGTTGCTGATCTTGAACGTTTTAATAACTGCACCAGCATTAGAGCCACCGCGATATTGATTAAACTTATTAATATAGAATTCAAAGCGATCTCTTATTGAGTCCATAAACTCGATAGATGCTTCTTCTAAAAGAGCACTTGGATTGAGGTGGTCATCCATATGGACAATACCTGACTCATCCATATTGATTTCCTCAATAGCGAGATGTTCAATCCATTTAGTCGAGAGCTTATTAATTGATTCTAGATTATTCATACCTTAATGATCGGTAACTAGAGGGATGCTGTCAATATTTTGAGAATAAGAAAGATAGAAGAGCCCTGGGGTGGCTTTAAGGTTCCGCCCGTCTTTAGACAGGTGGATGCGATTATTAACCACTTTAGGCTTCTCACTATGCTTTGAGCTCAAAGCGTGAGCTTGCTCACCATGATCAGGGACCGCGCCCTTATAAATTCTTGTAGGGCGGAAACAACTTATTCGCCCCAAGGCTCATCCCTATTATATCCTTTCTGCCAAAAGACAAAAGAGATATCTTCTTGGCACAAAAAAATTCTCTATTGACTAGCTAAGTACCTGAAATTCAAATAACCGACCATTTTGTTTGTATTTTATGCGCAACGTGTTATAATTGAGTTATTAGAAGCTCTCATTTTACTAAAGTATCGGACAAATTACTCCGATACTAGTTGGGAGTGGAACACCAGGAGTGAAGCATGAAAGACGTAATCGCTTTCTTAAAAGATGAGAATGGTCAGACATCAACAGAATACATTCTGTTGGTAGCTGTTGTGGCCCTGATTGTGATGAAATTTAAAACTATCGCAGTCGATAAGCTATCAAAAATCAGTAACGACGTGTTCGGCGCTGGTGACAAGCTTGCTACAAGTATTAACGCTGAGATTCAATAGATCTAAAAGTCTAAACAGTCTCATTGTTTAAAACTTCCCTTCTTTGAATTATTAGCAGTTGTGCTAAACTGCTAATATGGCTGTGTATGTAGTAAAAAATCAAAAAGGTCAGGCGGTAATTGAATACGTCATGATCTTGGCTTTTATGATGCTAATTCTAGTGTCGTTCATCAATACATTTTCTGAAGCTATTGGTAGGAGGGTACAAGGTCTAAACTTTACCCTTACTCAATTCTTAACAACTGGCAGTTGCCCTAGTGTATGTGTAACAAGACAGGGCACTTTTGAAAACGAATTAGGCAACTAAATGGATCCTATTACAGCGATCTATATCAGCCTTCAGATAACAGTTGTAGCTTGGTTCGACTTTAAAACAAGAAAGATCTCAAATCTTTGGACCATATTAAACTTAGCTTTATATTTATTATTTCCCTTTATATTGCCTGAAGTTTACTCATTTAAGTTATCGACTTGGTTTGTACCTCTGTCATTTATTTTGGTTGGCTTTATTCTTTTTAAAATTGATGTCATGGGAGCGGGGGATTCAAAATACTTGTTTTCCTTGTTCCTCATTATCCCTCAAGCAAAGCATGAACAACTCCTAATGACCTTGCTTAATTTTACAGCGATTATTGGTTGCACTTTACTCATTTGGAGACTTGTAAGAAATGCTAAGCAAGTGAAGCTGATCGTGTTAACAGGAGTGGGCTCCTTTAAGGACATTCTCGGCTCCAAGTTCACCTATGCTCCTGTGATCATGGTTTCGTGGTTTTGGTTTTTGTACAATGTTGGTGTGAAGTGAGTAAAGAAAGAGGACAATCAACTATTGAATACATTCTTCTCCTTGCAGTGATCATGCTAATGGTTTCGGTAGTATTTAGAAGCCCATTGTTTGCGGATCTTCTTGGGGAAGATTCGAGTTTTTTCAAAATCTTAAAAGATAGAATGGAATACTCATATCGCTATACCCATGCAGGTGTAGAGGAAGATAGTGGACTTGAAAATATAACCACTCCTGTTAATCATGATTCATATTCTAAGGATAGTAGGTCAAGATTCGCCGGTGATCTCGCCGCTTATGGAGAGTTACCATGAAGAAATATATTAATGAAAAGGGTCAATCAACAATTGAATTTATTTTTAGTTTCAGTTTTGCTTTTTTCTTAATTATTTATACTTTGAAAGTCGCACTTAACTATACAAGTGGCTATATCGCTCATTATGCCACTTATATGGCCAGTCGCACATTCTTAACTTATGAAGATAATGGAACTTTAGCAGCCTCTAATCCTGGAACTGTTTTTAGCGATATTACCAAGCCTGTATTTGATGATACGAAAATAGAGCTCTACAGCAGTCAGTTTGTTGTTGATCAATCGAAATTAAATTTTAAAAGAGATGGTGCCGGTGCGGGAATATTAAATGGTGTGACATTTGATTGGGAGACTTCATTTTCAACTGTCGGACTATTTGGTGGAGACCAGACTATTCACTTTAAGTCAGAGTCGTATCTAGGTAGAGAGCCTGATAGACGAGAGTGTTCAGAGCAAACATGCCTAGCTTCAAGAGGCGGAGAAAATGGTCGTTGTATGATGACATTTACTTTGGTGGATAATGGTTGCTAAAAATCAAAAAGGTCAGGCAATTTTTGAGCTGATTATATTTATGCCGCTTTTTTTATTCTTAATTAAGACACTTTTTGATTATGGGGATGCAATCAATCATTCAATTAATCAAAATAAAGCAGTCAGAGGTTACTACTTTTACGTGGCAGCCAACGATAGCTATTTGCCTAATATTGCCTTTATGGATGACTTTTCAGCCATTAACTCTATCTCTTTGGACACGTTCTCATGGAGCACAATTAGAGTACCTGACGAAAACCCTAAGCCTCGTGGATCCTGTGTGAAAGTGCCAGGCTTTCTAGGAAACGGAATTAATGAAGAGTGTAATGATCCTGCTCCCGACGATAATAAGACACAGTTTATTAGAGTTTATACTTCATTTGGGGTTTGTACGGGATCCTTCTTACAGACCAACGCAGGTGAATTTAATCTAAGCTGGGAGAATGCAGCTGCAGCTCTTTGTCAGCGCTTTAGTAACTAGTCTCCTTACTTGGATGTTATTGCCGGTTGGCCTTTGTAAGTCATTATATTTGCTAAAATTAGAGGAAGAACGTTTCTAAAATTAAGGCAAATAGTATGAATACACGCGCGTTTACTTTGGCCCTTATTATCTCATTGTTTTCGATGTTTATGGTTTATACATATATCGAAGATGAGAAATCAGTTATCAATCAAAAGTATGGTACATCGGCATCTGTAGTTATCGCTAAGGTAGACATTAAAGAATTAGAATTAATTGATGACTCAAAAGTAACTGTTCAGAGTGTCCCTTCAAGTTTTGTTCAACCTGGTGCCTTTAGAAAAATCGATGAATTAGAAAATACTGTAGCGACAGTACCCATCCTTAAGGGCGAACAAATTACAAAGCCTAGAGTTACCTATCCAGGAACAGGTACCGGTTTATCGAGGCAGGTAAGCTCTGGTAAGAGAGCGTTTGCTATGAATATTACAGATGAATCTGCAGTTTCAAGACTGATAAAGCCAGGTGACAGAGTTGATATTATAAGCGCGATTGATTTTTCAGCTGGAAAAAAAGATCTTCAGAAAATTATGACGATCCTACAAAACGTTTACGTTTTATCAACTGGTAGAAGTATTACAAATAATCTACCAATGTTCGGTATTCAAACGCCCAAAGAAATCACAGCGATGAAAGTACCAACATACACTCAGTATAATACGATCACCTTAGAGCTTGATCCTTATCAAGTTCAAAAGCTGACGCATGTCTTAAAATTTGGCGGACGAAGAGTAGATCTATCTCTTCGAAATAATAACGACAATGAAATCATTAATATTAAACCAACACGTTTATTTGATATTCTTGGTGATGACGCCGCGGAAGCGAGA
Source organism: uncultured Bdellovibrionales bacterium (assembly GCA_963976925.1). Lineage (GTDB taxonomy): Bacteria > Bdellovibrionota > Bacteriovoracia > Bacteriovoracales > Bacteriovoracaceae > UBA4207. The sequence goes on along the minus strand of CAXBMT010000012.1, from coordinate 3,598 downwards.
TCATACTTTTCTGATCAAAATAAGCAGGCAGGTCAATGAGAATACTTAGTTTAATTATCGGACTTCTTCTTTTCTCACAGCTGAGTTTTGCTCAAACATCTGCGAGCAAGGGGCAAGAGGAAGAAGTCGAAGTTGTGATCGGAATTAGTAAAATTCTACAAACAGACTTCATACCAGGGAATATTCAAGTAAGTTCTGATCAAATTCTAAGATATACACTCGTTCCAGCAAAAAGAGAGTTGGTTCTTATCGGTTTAAAGCCAGGTAAAACTGATATTATCGTAAGAGATCAAGTCACCGGAGATATCAAGAAAAGATATCTTGTTAATGTAACAGAGACAGGAAAATCTAAAATTCTCCAAGAGCTAAGAGAGTTTGTTGGCGATGTTGAAGGATTGGAAATTGGACTCATCAATGATCAAGTCTTTATTGGTGGGCAAATTGTCGTACCAGGTGATATTGGTCGCGTCGTTACCATCCTAGAAACTGATAAGTTTAGAGAAGTCTTAATGCTTGTTGAATTGTCGCCTCAAACACAATTGATCATTGCAAAAAAGATGCAAGAAGAAATTCAAAAAAGTGGAATGAGAGATGTTAATGTTCGTGTTTTAAATGGGTCATTTATTCTTGAGGGGATTGTAACGTCTGAAGATGAAGCTCGAAGAGCATTACAGATTGCAAAAATCTACCTCCCTGATCGCATTGAAAGTTTAGCCAGAAGAACTGATTCCGTTCAGCAGAATAACTTTAAAGGGATTATTGAAACACTGATTCAAATTAATCCCAAAAGTCAGCCTCCTCAAATTCCTAAGATGATTAAAATTACTGCTCAATTTGTTGAACTTACTAAAAACTATAAGAAAATTTTTGGGTTCGAATGGCAGCCAATTAGATCAGGTACAGGTGGACAGATATCTATCGGGAAAGCAAGTGACGGAGGTGTGACGTCACAATCTCAGGGGACCTTGTCTGCGACAATCTCTAACCTTTTTCCAAAGCTTCAAAGTGCAAAGAGTGCTGGTTATGCAAGAGTTGTTCAATCCGGCGTAATTATTGTTAAAGATAAAGACGATATTGACGCCGAGATTAATAAGGAAAACCAAGAAACATTCGGTGTTGGTACGGGAGACTTTGTTCGTCCGCAGACGACAACTGTAGGCTTTAAGCTCAAACTAAAAGCAAATATACTAGCAGAAGAGAAAATTGAAATCGGCCTAAGCTTAGGTGTGAGCAGTACCGTCGAGGGTACAGCTAGTTCAGTTCAAAATAACTCTTTATCAACTCGAGTAATAATTAAATCAAAAGATAGTGCGGTAATTGGTGGTATCGTCGTTGATAATTCTTCAACAGAGTATGATAAACCAAATCAAACGGAAATTCAGGGAGAAGGTACACCATTATTCTCTTTTAATCGTTCGAAGGACTATTCAACTAATAAAAGTCAGTTCGCGATGTTTTTAACACCTGAAATTTTAGACAATATTACTGATGGTTCTGAAGAAATTCAGCGAAAATTCCGTCGACGGACAAGATAGTTATGTCAGGACACATCATAGCAATTATGGGTGGTAAAGGTGGTCAGGGAAAGAGCCAAGTGGCCGCTAACCTTGCCTTTGCATGGACTCAAGAAACCAAATCAAAAGTCTGCTTAATGGATTTTGACCAGCGAGCCAGTGGTGATTTAAATCTTATTACTGGTATCAATGGCAAGAAAACTGTCAAAGACTTGAGTGAGTTTAATGGAGCAATTGATCCAAGAAGTATCGTACCGTTCTTAACAGCTCATCCAAGTGGTGTTAGTTATATAGGAATGCCTAATGATCCGAACGCTTCGGATAATGTAAATATTGATGGGCTTGGTAAAACACTCAAATCAATAACAAATATCTTTCCCCTAACTATTATTGACTTGGGAAGTGAAATTTCGCCTTTAGCAGAAAAAGCTCTCGAGTATACGACCATGATTATGTTGGTTGTTACACCTGATATTTTGGCTTTAAACCAGACAAAAAGAATTTTTAACGATTTGGTTACCATGATGTACCCAAAAGATATGATTCAAATTGTTTTAAATCAGTATGTGAAAGGCCATCCCGTAACACCTGAAGTTGTCTCTAAAGCGATGGGAAAACCTGTTTTTGCACCTGTTCCTAAAGATGAACAAACCTGTGTCATGGCACTCAATCGTAAAATGCCCGCTGTGCTTGTCGCAAAAAGCAGTCCTTTCTCAAAAGGCATTGTCGATGTTGTTAGAAAGGTAGTGCAAAAGAGTATTCTTAAAACCTTAGCTTCTTTAAATCGTCCAGCTCCTGTTTCAAAAACTAGTTCTGCAGCTGGAGGCGACAAAGAAGGCTCTGATGCCAAATCATGGGTCTCATTAAAATCTCGAATTCATAAAGCTCTTGTTGAAGAAATGGATCTTAAAAAAAGTGATGATAATGATCCCAAGGCGAGGATTATTCTTAAAGAACAAACTAAGAAAGCTGTTGTCGATATTCTTGGTAAGGAAGATACAAAGGGAATTCTTAATAATCGCGATGATATGAATCAAATTGTTAAAGAGATACTCGATGAGGCTCTTGGCTTAGGTCCGCTTGAAGATCTTCTATCTGATAAAGGTGTTTCAGAGATTATGGTCGTTGGACCTTCAAAAATTTTCTATGAACAAGGTGGAAAAATCAAAAAGTCTAAGGTGACTTTTACAAATGATCGCCAAGTTTTAAATGTTATCGAAAGAATTGTTGCTCCAATCGGAAGGCGTATTGATGAAAAAACTCCTTATGTAGATGCAAGACTTCATGATGGCTCAAGAGTTCACGCTATTATTCCACCTTGTGCTATTGATGGGTGTACAATTACGATTCGAAAATTTCCAGAAAATAGACTTACATATAAGGATTTAGTTGCCTTTGGTTCAGTTACTCAAAATATGGCAGACTTTTTAAGAATCGCAGTTGAAGCTCACAAAAATATTATTGTTTCTGGTGGTACTGGCTCTGGTAAAACAACTTTAATTAATATCCTCGGTGGCTTTATTCAGGCTAACGAAAGAATTATTACCTGTGAAGATGCCGCCGAGCTTGATTTTCCTCAAGATCACGTTGTTCGTCTTGAAACAAGGCCACCATCCCTCGAAGGTGACGGTGCTATTGATATACGTTGTTTGGTTAAACAAACACTAAGGATGAGGCCCGATAGAATTGTCGTCGGAGAATGTCGTGGTGGTGAAACACTTGATATGCTTCAAGCGATGGGTACTGGTCACGATGGATCGCTAACAACAGTCCACTCGAATAATCCAAGAGAATGTATTGGGCGAATTGAGACACTCGTTCAATATGCTGGAGCTGGTTTAAGTCCAAGAGCGATTAGAGAGATGATTGCAAGTGCAGTTCATATGATTATTCAACAGTCACGTCTAGATGATGGTTCAAGACGTGTTACGTATATAACAGAAATAGGTGGAATGCAGGGTGATGTTGTTACTCTTCAAGATATTTTCACATACGTACAAAAAGATATTGATAAAAACGGCAAAATTGTAGGCGAGTTTCAGGCTTCAGGATTTATTCCTAAGTTTATCGAAGTGCTTGAGAAG
>CAXBMT010000011.1:0-27153 GCA_963976925.1 uncultured Bdellovibrionales bacterium | reverse complement strand
ATTTTGGCCATCTCTGAGACACGCTCGTCAAAGTCTTTATCATTAATTTCATAGTAGGCTTTGATTAGATACAGAGAATCCATAGCAGGTATATCCCACCATAATTGAGACTTTTGTCCCATCACTAAAGCAATCTTCTTTCTAAAGTCTTTCTTTCGATCAAATGGTTTATGACCCAGTACTTTAAGTTCGCCGTCGCTTGGAACGATGATCCCTGTGAACATCTTCATGAGAGTTGTTTTTCCGGCTCCGTTTGGACCTAGTAAACCAACAATTTCACCTTTTTGTATTTCAAGATCAAAAGACTTAACTGCATATTTTAAGATTTCGTCTCGTTGCCATAGTGATTTGATTGCACCAGATATACCTGGCTGTTTCTTATAGCTAACGAATTTTTTATTTAGGTTTTGGCATAAAATCATGCAGAGAACTTATGAGATTTATAACTCTTAGTCTATAAGTTGACGCAATACCCAAATAAACATATGACTATTAATCTATGAAGCTAGAATGCCGCTACTATAACGATTCATCATGTCGCTCCTGTGAAGGCCTAGAGATTGGTCTTGATCAATGGCAAAAACAATCTTTAGACCAGCTGCAAAAGCTCCTGGTCACTCCAAATTGGTTAGCACCAAAGCTAAGTAATAAGAGTTTTGGTTCCCGAAATAAAGTTAAACTCGCTGTTGGTGGATGTTTAGATCGTCCATTTATAGGGCGCTTTACTTCAGCCGGTGAAGTCATCGATCTAGAGCATTGTCAGCTTCATTCTGAGCTTATTCAATCCAAGGTTTCATCAGCCTATCAATGGATCAAAGACTTTAAGTTAGAGCCTTACAATACTCAGACAAGAAAGGGTGAGCTTAAGTCGATTATAATTGTTGAAGGGGATAATCAATCCTTAATGATTCGTTTTGTTCTTAGATCAAAAGAGTCAGTTGATCGAATAAGAAATCTTGCGACTCTACTTTGTGAAGAGCATCCAGACTATGTCGTCTCGGTTAATATTCAGCCTAAACCCAGTGCTACCTTGGAAGGTGATGAAGAGATTCTCTTATCAGAAAAAAGTTTATTAGATATTAGTTATAACGACCGAGTTTTAAAACTTCCGACAAAAAGTTTTGTACAAACCAATCACGAAGTTGCAAGCAAGCTTTATCAGACAGCAGGTGATTGGACAAAGGATATGAGTGGCAGATTCTTAGAGCTATTTTGTGGTATTGGTGGTTTTAGCTCACATCTCATAAAGTCTGATCGAGAAATGGTTGGGATTGAGTTATCTCGAAGTGCTATTGAGGCGGCCCAAATCGCTACACCAAGCACTGAGTTTATATCAATGGATGCCTGGGAATACTTAAAATCAAGTTCTCAGTTTGATACAATTATTGTTAACCCTCCAAGAAGAGGGTTGGGGAATGATATTTGCCAAAGATTAAATAGTATTAAAGCGAAGTATATTCTGTACTCAAGTTGTAACCCTGATACATTACGAAAAGATCTTGAAAATTTAAATTATAAGATTGAAAAGATTCAGGCTTTCGAGATGTTCCCTTTAACAAGTCATTGGGAAGTTTTGACTCTACTTAGTCTTGATCAGGAATAACGGCGGGCGCTCTATTGCCACCAGATCTTCTGATGACTTCATAGCGTGTTGATCCAAGACCTATAAAAGCTTTATGAGACTCAACTATATCAAATAAACCATTTGTCATCGTTAAATCGTAGCTTAAAAAGCGACTCTCTTTATCTTTTTCTAAAACAAGCCTAAAACTTTGGTACTCATCACCCTCAAGAACACTTGCTTTTGAAAAATCAATGGGAACCGTTTTCGTTCTTTTTTCTGTTTTCCAAAAGAGACAGCCAAATCCGAGTTGTCCTGATAATGGATTTTGATAGGCGGTTGTTCTGGCACAGACTCTTTCACCATATTCAATCTTGAGCTTTACCTTCTTAGGTGTATCAGCAGTTCGCTTAAGAGCAATTGTGTAGTGATCTCCACCGACATAGTTTGTCGATACTTGGATATTCTTCTGATCAAGTCTTACGCTTTTTTGAATTGTTTCTTGATCAAGTTCGCCTGCGCATGTTTCGCAGTATTCAGTCGGCGATGAGACTGAACGCTCAATTTCTTGAGTCACATCTGTTAATTGCTCGACATTAATTTCAGTGGCCTGAATTAGTAATGGAAATAGAAATATGGTAACGATATAGATCATGATTTCTCTTCGGAAAGTTTCAAAAATTAATTACTCAGACCTGTTTGGTCGGAAAAGAGCTAAGTATGCGTAAAGTAGTTATTCACAGCGCTGGTGGTTACGAAAAACTGAAATTAGAGGAGCATTCCACGCCTTTAATACAACCTGGAAAGGTTAAGGTAGAGGTCAAAGCTTCTGGAATAAATTATGCTGATATTACTGTTAGGTGGGGTCTATATGAGTCCGCTAAGAAGTTTATCGGTTGGCCCATTACGCCTGGCTTTGAGTTTTCAGGTATTGTTTCAGAGACTGAAGATGACCGTTTCAAAGTTGGAGATGAGGTTTTTGGTATCACTCTTTTTGGCGGCTATTCATCTGAAATTGTTGTTCCAGCCCATCAGCTTTACCACTTACCAAAATCATTAAATTTTTCTCAAGCAGCGGGTTTTCCGGCCGTCTTTATGACTGCCTATCATGCGCTCTTTCAAAATATTGTGGTTAGGCCTGAGATGACCGTAATGATTCATTCTGCCGCTGGTGGAGTTGGAAGTTCTCTGGTTCAGCTCGCCCATATTTTTGGTATGAAAGTGATTGGGGTTGTTGGAAGCTCACATAAAGTCGATATTGTTAAATCACTCGGCGCTGATTACGTCATCGATAAATCGACTGAAGACTTATGGCAACGAGCGAATGATCTTTGCCCTGAAGGTTTCGATGTAATCTTAGATGCTAATGGTGTTGAAACTCTAGGTGAGAGTTACAAACATTTACGTCCTACAGGTAAGCTGATTTGTTATGGTTTTCATACAATGATGCCTAAAACTGGTGGGCGAATTAATTGGTTTAAATTGATTTATAATTGGCTCAAAACTCCACGCTTTAACCCACTTGATATGACAACTTCAAATAAGTCAGTGGTTACCTTTAATCTTTCTTTTTTATTTGATCGAATGGATCTTTTAGGAGAGGCCATGGATGAAATGCTTCCTTGGCTTGAGCAAGGAAAAATCAAAGTTGCCAAGGTCAATGAGTATAAAGTCGAAGATGTCGCTAAAGCACATGCCGATTTAGAATCTGGTAAAACGATCGGAAAGTTAGTTTTAACGTTTTAGAAAAGCTTTAGATCGTCTGGAACCTTAATATCAACACGTTTCTTTGACATCGGACAATCGTAAGCTAGCCTGTAAGCTTGCAGGCGAAGACCTTCTCTATTTTTATTATTTTTTCCATATTTTGGATCACCAATAATAGGGTGACCAAACTCATTAAAATGTATTCTGATTTGGTGTCTTCTTCCGGTCGCAAGTGAGGCTTCTACGCGAGTAAAACCATCGCATCTCTCTAAGACTTTCCAATAAGTCTTTGAGTATTTACCCTCAATATCAAGTTCAATTTGACCCTCATCACCTTCAACGTCTCCGAGTACCTCAGCTAGATAAACTTTTTGTACGGACTTTCCCTGCCATAACCTTGAAAGTTTTTCAGCTGATTTATCAGTATAAGAAAAAACCATCACGCCAGATGTTTCAAAATCTAGGCGATGAATGAGGTGGACATGGGGCTTTGTTTTCTCAATATGACGGATAATAGAACCTTCGTCTCCCCACTTGGTTCCTTGGGAGAGAACTCCGGCAGGTTTGAACCAGATACCGAAGCTTTGCTCTTCATATAAGACATGACAGCCAGAAGTATCAGCTGGAACTAGATTCGGATCGTAATTAAACTCGACTCGATCACCTGCAAATAAGTCAAACTTTGCACGACGAACTCTTTTTAGGCCCTTATAATTCTTTCTCTTAATTTGGCAGCAGCCCTGGGTCAGCGCTCGTTTTAACATCGCTTTTGACTGACTCGTTTTAAGTGCCAGATAGTCTGCCAAAAGCAGCGGTTCGCCTTTAGCGACAGTGCCAATAAATTTAAGAGGTTTTTCCATGGCGAGTTTGTAACTGCGTCAGGCATCCTTGGTCAACAACTCTAAATTATGTATAGAGTGTTGATTCAGAAACAGGAACGCTTGCTTCGTGATCGTAATATCTTTTGTTTAATAACAAGGCTTTAGCTCTATTTCTAAGTTTATGAAAAATAGACTTTGAAAAGTGTCTTGAATTGACTAAAAGGTGCCTTAGACATAAATTAGGCGTATTCAATGAAACTGATTTGGTGAAGTTGGTGAAACTCCAACACTGTCGCGCAACGGTTATAGTCCGATCCCTCCAGTTTTTTATCCCGCGAAGGAACTATGAAAAGACTATATCTCTTCCTGTATATTTACCCTGTCATTCTTAGTGCTCAAACCTTTACCGTTTTAGGTGATCGACTAGTTTTACCATCCGATAGGTCCACTAGTAGTTCTGTTGTCATCGAAAAAAATGATTTTGCACATCGAACTAATTTACAAGAAGTTCTAAAAGATATTTCGGGTATGAATATTGTTGAAAATGGACCATATGGTGGAACCTCAACATATTTCATTCGAGGCTTTGGACGAGGTCAGGTAAAAGTATTTCTTGATGGAGTAGAACTAACTGACCCTACTGATATTGACCGCGGTCTTCAGCTTCAGCATTTCTCTGTTACAGGTTTAAAGCGTATCGAAGTTTTAAAAGGATCACAGGGGGCACTTTATGGTGCTGATGCTAGTGGTGGGGTCATCCTATTAACTAGTGATGACTCAGATTCATCAAATATGTACGCAGGAATCGCAAGTAACGAAACTTGGAGTGGTGGGCTTTATACACAGGCTCGTCAAGATGATTGGAGGATTCGCTTTAACGGAGACTTTGTTACAACTGAGGGAATATCAGCCTATAATGAAAATAGGTTATCAACTTCAGCTGAGAAAGATTTTTATAAAAGGAATGCTCTTAATCTCAATGTGAATAATATTAAATATAAAAGTGGCTTAAGTATTAAGGTCATTTCGGCCAAGCAAGATATTGATAATAGTTTTACTGGAGATGTCATTAATAATGATCTCTCTCGTTATGATCATCGAATTTACAGTGCATTTACAGAGCAAGAGTCAGACTCTGGTCAGCTTAAACTGAAAGCAACTATTGCCAGGTCTGAAATCGAGAGAATAGTACAGACGAATAATTTTGAAGGACATATCGATCAAGTCCACCTCGAGCTATCTTGGCTTGCAAGCGAAAAATCATCCTCAGTACTTTTTAGTGATTTATCTAAAGACTATGCAACAACATCATCGGAGTTTAAAGATAAAGAACAGGAGAGTATTGCATTAGGTGGTACTCATTATTTATCTTTGGGGAAGTTCTTTTCAGATCAAAGTGTCCGCCTAGATAAAGCTCAAGCTTATAGTTCAAGGATTAGTGGTCGTCTTGGTGTCGGTTATAATATTGATGAGAAAATGACGGTTAAGTCACAAGTCGCTACAGGGTTCAAGACGCCAACTCTATATCAACGTTTTTCTAACTTTGGTGGTCGAGAAGATTTAAAGGCGACTACAACGGAGTCAGGTCAGGTAAGTATTTCTTACAACTCCAAATCTTCTCAATCTGAGGTTATTGTTTTTTCTAACAATGCTAATAATCTTATTGATTATAACCAAGCAAACTCTTCTTACTTAAATCTTGGAGAGACTAAAGCTTATGGCGTAGAACTTACTTCGCGTCAGGATTATCAAAGGTTATCATTAACTGAAAGTATTACTTGGATGAGAGCAAGAAATAAGACTACTGGTGCGGATCTAGAACGTAGACCTCGCTGGTTTAGTAACTTGGGAGCTCTGTACAAGTTTAATGACAGTTATGAATTTAGATTGAGTCACCAAGCAGTTTCTAAAAGAAATGACCAGGGAAAACTGCCTTATTATGATTTATATAATCTCGGAATGAGTTACTCTTTTGGAGATAAGACGATTGATTTTGATCTGAATAACTTGTTTGGTCGCGAATATGAAAGTGTACGATTTTATGGAACACTTGGGAGAAACTTTAAGCTTCAATTGAGATGGAGTTTATGAATACTTTCGGATTGATCTTCTCATTAGTTATCCATTTTTGTCTGTTTGTTGCAATTGCAACCTTCGACTTAACGAACTTAACGGCTCAAGCAGGTGTATCCTCAATCAACATTAAAATTCTCGATATTAAAGATCAGCCGAGAAGATCAGCATTAGAAAACAAAGTCGTCCCAAAAAAGGTTCAAAATACTGTTAAGCAGTCAGGAGTTATTGAAGAGTCTAAAGCAGAACTTATAAGTTCATTAAATCCTGAATACCCACTTATCTCAAGGTTAAGAAAGGAAGAGGGAAGTGTCGAAATGTCATTAAAAGTGGATCAAGAAGGTTTTCCATTTGATATTCAAATTAAAAAAAGCTCGGGTTTTAAAAGGCTTGATCAAGCAGCACTTTCATCGGTGCAATCTGCAAAATATCGAAATGAATCAGGCAAGATAGCTAGCCTTAATCTTAGCTTGGACTTTAAGATGAGAGGGAAATGAAAATATTAATAATCATCATTACTCTTTTATCTTTCAAGCTGTACGCGCAGGGTATTGTTTCTACTTCTCCGGCCTTAACAGAGATTCTCACAGAACTTGGACTCGAAGCTAAAATCGTTGGACGTACTAAGTATTGTCTTGATGCTAAAAAAGCCATGGTCATTGGAACTGCATTAAAGCTTGATTATGAAAAGCTTATAAGTCTCAATCCCGATATAGTTTTACTTCAGGAAAACTCACCATCTCAGTCTTCAAAAGATTTAAAAGAACTAGGCTTAACATTTAAAAGTTTCAAGTTAGTTAACGTTTCTGACATAAGTTCTACGATTAATTCTCTGGCAGAACACTTTGAAATTAATCCTAAGGATGTACTAAATAAGTTACATCTGAGTGGTAGCTCGAAGTTTAAAAATGGATTCATAATGCTAGGAGGGATTCCTGGCAAATCAATGATGGTGGCAGGTACAGATTCTTACTACTCCGAAATCGCTAGTAAGCTTGGTATGAAAAATCTTGCTTCTTCTAAAGGATGGCCCAAAATTACTCCTGAGCTTGCAAGAGGTGTTGTTGATAATAATAGCGTCATCATTGAAGTTTCTACTTCGAAAAACAATCAATGGTCTAAATCTGACTGGGATAGCTTTTGTCCGAAATGCAATGTGCTTTCTTTTGTATCTGCCCGTTCCGCTTTTCCTGGAGTAACTGTCATCTCAAAACTAAGTAAAGTTTTAGTTAGTGGTGGAAAAGATGATTAAGCTTGAAAACCTAAGTGTTGGTCACCAGTCTACGTGTCTTGAAAGTCTAAATATTGGCTTTACAAAAAGCGAGATTACGCTCTTTTTAGGTTCTAATGGTATCGGTAAAAGCTGTCTTTTAAATACGATGTGTGGATCGCTAAGTCCTCTTGCAGGACGCGTTAATGGATTATCCTCAGATTTATATGAGCGCTCTAGAGAGATTTCTTATTGTTATCAGTCTTCTCTACAAGATAGCTTGATGACTGTTAAAGATTATCTAAGCCTAATAAGTCCGTTTAGAGACAATCTTTATGGCGATTTTGTTAAAATGATGGGAGTTGAAAAACTTCTTAATCAATCGATTGGAATGATTAGTGGTGGTGAAAAACAGCGTGTTAAGATACTTAGCTGTTTGCTACAAGACTCAAAAATGATTTTATTAGATGAACCGACTAATTCGCTTGATCCATTTTATGTTGATCAACTCATAGCTTGTTTGAAAATTCTTAAGAAGAGTGATTGCATGATCATTCTTGCTACCCATGATTTAAATTTTGCAATCAAAATAGGTGATAGGTTTATAGGTTTCAAAGATAAGACAAGTCTTTTTGACTGTACACTTGAAAGTCTTATTCATAATCAAACACTTGATTCTTTATTTGAGAAAAAATTTGAATGGTATAAGAATAGTAACGGAGATTACAGCTTATGTTGAAAACTCTGGCTGTTTTTTTATCTCTACTTTTTATTCTTAATATTGGCTTTGGATCAACGTCAATGAGTCTTACAGCTCTTATTGATTCACCAGTCTTATGGGCACTGAGATTACCAAGCGCAATTATATGTATCTTAGCCGGTGGAGTTCTTGCATTATCTGGTTTTGCAACACAAACTCTCTTCAAAAATTCACTCGCTACACCATATACACTTGGAGTTGCGAGTTCAGCTAGTTTGGGAGCTATTTTAGCGATGAGCTTGGGTCTAGGCTGGAGTATGGTTAGTTTATCTGCTCTTGTTTTTTCTCTTCTATCAATTCTCTTACTACTTTTTGCTTTTAAAACATTTAAGTTTGATTATTTAAGACTTCTACTTCTGGGGATTGCTCTAAATCTGTTTAGTTCGAGCTTAATTTCAATTATCCAGGTTATGTCTGGAAAACTAGACCTGTCATTATTTCTAAGCTGGATAATGGGTAGTGTCTCTGTCGTTGGCTACGACTCTGTTTATATTTTATGCTTTGCTTTTATTCTTTTAATCTTTGTCATGTTTAAGTACCTAAGAGAGCTGATGATAATGTCCGTCGAAGGTCACGATTCTTTTACGAGAGGTTTTGACCCATCAAAAGTTAGATCTATCCTCTTGTTAACGATTAGCCTTAGTGTGGGACTTCTTGTTTCTCAACTTGGGCCAATTGGGTTTGTTGGACTTGTTATCCCACATCTTACAAGTCGTATTGTTGTGTTTAAAGGTAATCAATTGATTTTCGGAAATTGTATGTTAGGCGGTAGTTTTATTTTATTTGCTGATTTAGTGAATAGGTCTTTGTTAAGTGACTATGGCTTACCTGTTGGAGTTTTGATTACAGTTTTTGGTGCACCTGTTTTAGCTGTCTTTCTTTGGAAAAAATCGATCTAAAGTTTTATTCGTTTGATCTTTAATTTCTTGTGTCACGTATAGCCTAACGATGGCCATTGCAGATGCCAAGACAACTCCGTCATCTAAAAATCCCAAAAATGGAATAGGGTCGGGGACAGCATCGAGCGGTAATATAAAATAGGCTAGTGATGATGCAATAACTGCTTTAATCTTCTTAGGAGCTTTTGGGTAAGCGTAATAAAGAAGTAACGCTTGGTAGGCAATTTCTCTGCCCACAAGCTTTGTATTATCTTTAATTTTATTGATGATTTGTTCTAGTTTCAAAGGAAGTGCCTTTGTCCAAATTTGTCTTCAATTATACCATAAGGTTTTATGAATATTTTTCTAAATTGCTCATGTCTTCTTTTTTCAATGAGTTCTATGCTTTCTGGTGGAGTGATTTTAAGAATCTTATTTAATTCAAAACGTCTTGGAGGTGTCAGTGTCTCGACATAATCATCGGAGGTTACTGTCACTCCTTTGATATCGGCACTCCAGATGGTTTCTCCTAAAATAGGATCTTCTTCACGAATATGAATCTGCTCATAGGTATCAGTAAATGATAAATCACGTAGTTGTGTTTTTAGAGACTTTTTTGCTTTGGTCCATCGATAGATCTTCATCTTTGGATGATGTCTTTTGGCCGATAATTTTATTGTCTTAAGTAGCTTTGCAGACTCATCTAAACGATCAAATAAATCTCCATGTGACTCAATAGCAGCTATTACTGATCCAGAAGTGAGCTGTGAAAGTACTCTCTCTAACAGAGGTCCTGTTGGTAAATAGATAAATGTTATGTCACATTTTGGAATTTCGTCTTTGAAAAGATCAGAACATTTTACGACTTGGTTGGGTAAATCCAAATCTTTAATTCTTTCTGAGACAATTTCATACGCATATACTTTTATATCTTGAAATTCTGCTTCAGCGACTTGAGCACTAAGAGCGTGTCCTGCTCCTGCATCAAAAAGAGTCTTTAGTTGGTTTTCTCGCATATAATTAAAAAGCGAACGCCAGTCTTCGACTGGCGTATTGAGTGCTTCATAGCTTATATCTGAGTAGGTAAGATCCATTTAATAATGCCAAGGAAAACTCGAGTAGTCTTGGTCTCGCTTTTCTAAAAACGCATTACGTCCTTCTTTCGCTTCTTCAGTACCATAAGCTAGTCTTGTGGCTTCTCCTGCAAAGAGTTGCTGGCCTACAAGTCCATCATCACACATATTAAATCCATACTTTAGCATTCTCATGGCCGTAGGGGATTTGTTATTCATAATAGCAGACCACTCAAGAGCAACTTTTTCGAGGTCTTTATGGGCAACGACTTTATTAACCATTCCCATTTCAAAGGCTTCTTGTGCAGAGTAATCTAAACCTAAAAAGAAAATTTCTCTCGCTCTTTTTTGTCCGATCATTTTTGCTAGATAAGCTGAGCCATAGCCAGAGTCAAAGCTAGCTACATCTGGGTCTGTTTGTTTGAAGATTGCATGCTCTTTTGAAGCAATAGTTAAATCACATACAACATGAAGGCTATGCCCGCCACCGACTGACCAGCCCGGTACAACTGCCATCACAACTTTTGGCATAAACCTTATTAGCCTTTGTACCTCTAGGATATGTAGTCTTCCAAGTTTGGCCGGATCTGGGGTAAGTGCTTGATCACCTTCATACTTGTAGCCGTCTTTGCCTCGGATTCTTTGATCACCGCCAGAACAAAATGCCCAACCGCCATCTTTAGCTGATGGGCCATTGCCAGTAATTAAAACTACGCCAACATCACTCCACTGGCGTGCGTGCTCGAGTGCTGTATAGAGCTCATCAACAGTTTTAGGTCTAAAGGCATTTCTGACTTCAGGTCTATTAAAGGCAATACGAACAGTGCCTTGTTTTTTAGCTCTGTGATAAGTGATGTCTGTAAAATTAAATTGTGAAACTTCGTCCCAATCGGATGGGTCAAAGATGTCTGATACTTTATTCGTCATAAAATTCTCCCAGTGCATTTATACGATGCACTGGGGAATCATGCAATATTGTCTATTATTCGCCCCAGTTCCACTCGGCTTCGCCAGTTTCGATCTGAAGCAATCTTTCACGCATTGTGTTGAGCTCTTCGTCCGTAAAGTTTTCTTTCAAACTGCTTTGAAACTCTTCTTCACTGATTTCACCATCTCCATCAGTATCGTTTGGTGGCGGCATAGCGCTTGATCTAGGTTGTGGATTAAAGATTCTTGTTCTCCACACCATGGCATCTTCTGCAGTATTAATATTATTAAAATCGATAAATGGCCCATTTGTATTACTTCTTACCACTTGACCGTCATCTCCAATTGAGACGTTTCTAGACTCATGACATCCAATACATTTTCTTGAAACCAATCCCTCTACAGTTAGAGGTCCATGTTCAGTGTCATCACCAATGACTTGGATATCTCCATTAGAATTATTAGAAACATTATCTTTTGGACAAGCAGCTTTTAGCTCATCCATGCTTAGACTCATAATATTGTTATTCGTGACAACTCTCGGGTCTTCATAGTCGCTGTCAAAATTGTCGTTACGATTCAATCGACGGCGGCCAGCATCAATATCTAGATCTGTGTGTCCCCAATTCTTCTCAACCATCTCTAGACATGCGGCTCTAGACATTCCCAAGGGAATTAAGTTCAGATCTACATTTCTTAACTGATCAGAATATTCCGTACAAGCTTGTGCCCATAATAGCCCTAGAGCAGTTTGCGCTTGGAATAATTTAGCACCGTCTGAACAATTTGAATCGAGTAAGACTCTTCCAGATGCTACTTCAGGGTTGAAAGGCTGAAAGTTCAGTGAACTTGTGGCAACGACATCAATATAATAGTCCGCATCGTCTCCAGTTCTATCCTGAGTAACTGTAACTAAAGTGCCATCAGTTCTAAATCTTGGATAGTAGCTACCTTTACTCATGCCTGTTTCAGTATTTGGAGCGACGACTTTGGCCATATCTCTAACGGCCCAGGTTTCATCATCTCCGGATCCATTTTTATCCAAGTTCATTACATAAACACTTTTTCTCATACTTGGTTTAACACCACTGAAATATCTCCAATCATTTTTAACTTCATCCACGTGAAAGGTAATTTGTGGATTGTCAGGATCAAATCCAAAATCGACTTTACCTGTCGGCACTCCGATGTCGACCATCATGTCACATGATCCGTTATCATTAACGCGCCAGATTTGGGTCGTGTGAGTTTCAAAGTTCAGGATACTTAAATATTTGCCGTCTTTAGACATCATCGGAGTATCTCTTTGACCAGCTTCATCGCAAAGTGTTTGTTGATTTCCAATTCTTTTTGTACTTGTAACTCGTCCGTTAGAATCAAATTTCATTCTTACATCAAAAAATGATGCACCGGCATCGTCATCCATATAACGATAGGTTTTTTCTCTTTCACTAGAACCGTCAAGAATCCCAATCGACTGATAAACTCCGCCTTGACCTGGATCAAAAACATTTTCAACTTCTCTCGCTGATTCACCCTGGTTTATTTTTGAGTTAATCTCATCCATTGGATAAAATTTACCGCCAGGAAGAGTTAAGAATTTTCCATCTGGACTAAAGACTGGGTCAACTCCACCTGGAACCTTCTGATAAGAGCCATCTTCCATATTCACAAGTATATTTCTATCGGCTGAATCAATGACTGCGGTGTACTTACTATTTGGATCTGCACTAATAAAGTAGTTGGGAGGACTTGGTAGGCGAACTCGTTTAACTAAGGGAGTTGTATTCAAATCACAGTCAATGGCAACAGACCAAGCACTTTGTGAAAAAATTAAAAATAGAGTGGTTATTGAAATATTTCTCATTTCTTAATCTCTTTTTTGATAAAATCTTCGAACTTCTTTAAATCCTCATATCCATGCTTGGCCCAACGACTAATTTTACCGTCTTTGTAAATAAAGGTCGCAGGGTAGTGAAGAGAAGCACCTCTCATCATCAGATCAAAAGACATCATTGGCTTGAGTGAAGAAGCCGGCAGTCTAGACCTTTTTGCTTCTTTGGCCACGAGTTTCGAGTTTACAGCAGGGTCAACATAGGCGTGGAATTCAATTCCAAACTTTTTTGTAATGGCTTCAACATGATGATGCCCTTGCGGAGATAGTGTCATATTTGGCGACCAAATATAGATGACGCCAGTCTTTCCAGATTCAACAACTTTTTTAAGCTCGCTGTCACCAAAATCATTTTCTGAAGGAAGAGAGTCTTTTGGTGCAGCTTGTATCGCAATCTGTGGAACACAACTTTCATCAGAGAATCTTTGGCTAACAGCATTTCTTTCTGTTTTTTTAGTGAAGGTAACACCATCTTTATCAACGGATATTTGAGCCCACAAGCCAACGCTAATAGGAGCTCTATAGGCAAATTCGCCTGGTCCACCCATAATAAAACGAACCCATTGAGATTTTATATTAAGTTCTTTTATTTTTACTTCAATTTGTTTGGCGCAAATAGGATTGTGCTCACGCCAATCAACAGGTTTAGTAAAACCAATTGTCGGAAGCACTATTAATAGAGTTAAAGCTAGATATTTCATCTTTCTTCTCCATTACTTTCACTTCCATTTAAAAATTCGGAGGCCGTGTTAATAAGTCGACCTAAGAAGCCTTCATTTGATGAGCGATTTGAATCATTAACTGTAACTTCTGGAGGATTATCGATTAATTCTTGGCACTGACTAGTCATCCAAGCTTGCATTTGATCAGGATAATCTTGCTTTAAGTCATTAAGGTAGCTTCTATATCTTCTAAGACCCTTAAAGCAATCAGGTTGGTCCATGCAGTTTGGATAATTTGGGTGTCCATTGAGTGTAAAAAGCAAAGTGTTTTTTCTAGCTTCATCAATTTTATTTTTACTCGCAAGCCAGTTAATAATGGCTTCGTCCATTTCACTTTGTCTTCTTTTATATCCAGCAGTAAATTGCATTAACTCTTGTCGCTCAGATTCACTTAAGGTTTCTGGAATATCTTCCATGAAGTCTAGAAAAGCTTGCTCACCCGGAAGCATTGAAACTGGCATAGAGAAATCTTGAGTCATTTTATGATCAACATGTCCTGTTCTGATATGACGATCGTTAATGGCGCCACGACTTTGTTCGTGTACACCCTCACCGTTGTTATGGCATTTAACACAACCTTGGGCTTGTCCTGCAGGTGGTCCGTAGTTTTCAGGGTGAAGAGCACCTTTATAATCAACTGAGCCTCTTCCTACTGTATAATTTTGCATAGCCTCTTGCATGTAATCTAAACTCTGCGCACCTTCCGCTGAATAACTACCTGGTTCAGGAGATAACTCTCTCATACCATTAGGATGACATGAGTAGCAGTTATCAAATGATCCTTGAGTTCTCATTCTCGGATTATTACCTTGAGCATCTCTATAGTATTGAGTGTAATAGGGAGTTGCTAAATCATCTGGACCTGTTGGTTTTTCCATCGCTATAAAGTCGATAAGTCTTTCTTTGTTCTCTGGATCTTCTGGTAAAGTGAATTGAATCCACTTATCAACTGATTCACCCTCAATTAAAAACAATACTCTCGAATAAGAACCAAATGGAGGGTTCGGCACTGTTCTTGAGCGGTACTCCAGCATCTTCCAGCCATTTCTTTGTGCGATTTCTGCATAGTTGTCTGGTAGTCCGCCTTGTAATTCCACAGGTAGGTCAAGATATCCGTCTGGCACTGAGTTGATATAGTCAGAATCCTCAACTTCCCAGCCCATAGAATATCTTGATCTATTACTTTCTCTTGCTTTTGCTTGTGCTTGTGCTGTAACTCTTTGAGCGCATGCATAGACACCACTCAAACGAAAGGTTGCCTCGCATTTTTCCATGATGTCTGACAGATCACTAGAGTTATAATTAATCGAAGATGATTGATCGATGAAATATTGCCCCCATTCCGCCGGAGTTTTTTCCGGACAAGATGCAGATTTTGCAATCGAAATTATTGAAAAAAGTGCCGCAAGAATTATAGCTTTCAAAAGAAAGTCCCCTCGAAAAGTTAATTTCCAGACAACTTATCGACAAAACTTGTATATTATTTAGGACTATTTAGAGCTGTTAAGAAGAATTTCTCTTTGGGCATCTGGATCAAGGTTATTAAACTGATCTCTCATTTGTTGGTGAAGACGTTTTATTTCTTGAATTTGTACATCAACCTTATCAGACATTAAGAACCTGTCGTTTTCAGACATCGACTCAACAACTTGCTTGTGCATACTATTTTTGAGCGCTCGACTCTGACGCTCTAATTGTTCAACTTTTCCAATGAGTCCATCGTCACCAGCAAAGGTCGCAGTTGTTAAAAGAAGAGTAGCCATTAATATGATAGTTTTTCTCATATTTCTTTTTCGGTTTATGCATCAACCATCTTTAGTTTTGTTTACAGAAAAACTGACTTAAGAGATTAAGTATTCGAAAGTTCATGGTTTGTGAATAAAGAGACTAGTCGCCTTCGAACTCGACCAGCCAATGTGCATTAATACCTTGCTCGCTTAAACTTTTAGCGCCACCTAAGTCTGGAAGATTAACGATAAAGCATGCTTCGTGAATCTTCGCCTGACATTTACCAAGAAGGGCCGCCGCACCTAAGGCAGTTCCACCTGTTGCAAGGAGATCATCAACAAGTAAAACGTTTAGATCTTTAGAAATATCTTCAGTATGAATCTCGATAGTGTCGGTGCCGTATTCCAAAGCATAGTCTTGCGAAAGAGTGTTGCCTGGCAGTTTTCCTTTTTTACGAATAGGAATAAAACCTACTTTAAGCCTGTCAGCTAAAGCAGCTCCGAAAATGAAACCTCTGGCTTCAATTCCTGCAACTGCTTCGATGCCAGAGTCTTTATACTTCTCAAAAAGGATATCCATAGTGAGCTGAAAGCCTGCTGGATCTCTAAGAAGACTAGTAACATCTCTGAACATAATCCCTGGCTTAGGCCAGTCAGGTATAGTTCTAATTTTTTGTTTAATAGTTTCTAAGCTCATAAATTCTCCTAACAAGTTGAAAATACAGTAAGAACCTTTCTCTGATCTGTCTACAATTGTAGACAATGAGGTGCATCTAAGATAATTTTCGAAAAATTTTTTATTTTGTTTCAATGACTTACGCGACTGGGGGTGGGTGTGTTCTTTGAAGGCTCAGAAAAGAAAGTCGAAGTCATCGTTAAGCCCGAACTGGGCAATCTACGTGATTTTGGCAAAGACTTTTGGAAAGAGATGGTCGCCCGCTGTAATGCAACGATACTGTCTGAAGTATCTAACGAAAAATGCGATGCCTACTTATTATCTGAATCTTCTCTTTTTGTTTGGGATCATTCATTTTTAATGATCACATGTGGTTCAACCATGCTGATAAATTCAGTTCAGCATTTTCTAGGCCGCGTTCGAATTGATGACATTGAAAGCATTATCTACCAAAGAAAAAATGAATATGGACCTTGGCTTCAAAAAACTAGCTTTGCTCAAGATGTAGAAAGATTACAAACTATGGTTGATGGTGTTTCAACTAGATTTGGCTATCTTGATGAACATCACACTTATATGTTTCACCTAGATAAGGATTTCAATCCAAAAGCGAATGATACAACGACTGAAATCCTAATGTATCATATTCAGGGAAGTGCAGCCGAAACTCTCAGATGCTCAAATCAAACAATTGATAGCGTTAGAAGTTTTATGAATCTTGAAGACTTCTTCAAAGATTTTCAGGTTGATGATTTCTGTTTTGACCCATGCGGATACTCTTTAAATGCAATTAAAGATGATAAATATGTGACTATCCATGTGACTCCACAAGAAGAAAGCTCATATGTAAGTTTTGAAACAAATGTAAATCTTCAGCAGGACTACCCTGGACTTGTTGATCGCTTACTTGAAACCTTTCAACCGTTTTCATTTGATATCGTCGACTTCAATACAAAAACTGAATTAGCAGCTAATGCAAAAATGGTAAGAATCAATAATTTTCAAGACCGTTTAAGCTGTGGCTATGATGTGAATTTTTCTCACTTTATTGTTCCACTCGACAGAATTGAAAAACCAAAAATTATTAAAGGAAATATTTTATGAACTTAGGTAAAACAAAAGCTGCTATGTGGGTTGAAGAGCCTACTGGAGACTTTTTAAAAGTAGGTTTTAGAGCAGATAAGGTTCTTTTCTCTGGAAAGAGTGAGTTTCAAAGTGTTGATGTCATCGAAACTAGAGGGCATGGGAAAATGCTCCTTAATGATGGTCTTGTTATGCTAACAGAGCGTGATGAGTTTATTTATCACGATATGATTACTCACGTTCCTATGTTTACTCATAAAAATCCTAAGAGCGTTCTTGTTATTGGTGGGGGAGATGGAGGAACGGCACGCGAAGTTCTTCGTCACTCTTCAGTTGAGTCTGTTGTCATGGTTGAAATTGATGGAATGGTTGTTGATGCTTGTAAAGAGTTTATACCTCAAACATCATCTGAGCTTTCAAATAAAAAATTAGAACTCATCATCGGAGACGGTGTTGATTATGTTGCCAAGACGGATAAGAAGTTTGATGTCGTAATCGTCGACTCTACGGACCCAATTGGTCCTGCTACACCACTTTTTGGAACTGAGTTTTATCAAAATATTAAAAATATTTTAAATGACGACGGTATTGTTGTTTCTCAGGCCGAGTCACCTTTTTATTTTGCTGACACTCAAAAATCACTTTTGAATATCATTGGTAGTCTATTCCCTGTAGCTACAATTTATAACTTTAATAATATGGGATATCCTGGCGGCTTTTGGAGTTTTACTTTTGCTTCAAAAGGACCACATCCAATTAAAGACTTTGATGCTAAACGAGTTAAGGATTCTAAGCTAGAGTTTGGTTATTATAACGAAAAAATTCATGAATCAGCTTTTAGTCTGCCATCTTTTCAGTATCGTAAGCTTGTTGAACAAATTAAGGATTAATTATGAAGTATTGGTTAATGAAATCTGAACCAGACGTCTTTTCAATTGATGATTTAAAATCAAAAAAGAAAACACCATGGGATGGGGTTCGTAATTACCAAGCACGTAACTTTATGCGAGATGATATTAAAAAAGATCATCTCGTCCTTTATTATCACAGCAACTGTACGGTTCCAGGTGTCTATGGCATTGGTAAAATTATTAAGGAATCACATCCAGATCATACTCAATTTGATCCTAAATCAGACTATTATGACCCAAAGGCTACGAAAGAAAAGCCTAGATGGTTTATGGTTGAAGTTGGCTTTGTAGAAAAATTTAAATCCCCAGTATCTCTAGCAGATATGAAAGAAGTTAAAGCTCTTGAAGATATGTTGATTCTTCGAAAGGGGAATCGTCTCTCCATTACACCTGTCGATAAAAAGCATTTTGATAAGGTGTCTAAGCTTGGAAACCCTTAGTCCAAAAGCCAGAAGAGAGCATCTTAACCAGGCCATGCGAGATGACGCTAAGTCTGGTTTTGATTGTCGCTCTTGCGTTGGAACCTGCTGTACCTTTTCTTCTAATTCAATGAAAATTGATAAGCTTCAAGCTCAGGACATGAAGAATTGGTTAGTTTCTCAAGATCGCTGGAATGAAGAGCTTACTCAAAGCTTACAAAACTGTATTGATGAATTTCGTCTCGATAAAGATATTTCTTTTGTAAAAGTCAGAAGAACTTATACCTGCCCATTTTTTAATGGCGATAAGCTTGGTTGCACAATTGATCCTGACTATAAGCCTTATGGTTGTCTTGCTTTTAATCCTAGAGAGAGTGGTGTTAAAGCTGGAGGCAACTGTCGCTCTAATTTAGAGTTACTTAAAAAGTGTGAACCATTTACTGCGGATGAAACTCTGCCCATTCCAGTTGCTCTACTGAAACTAGACTAGGTTTTCCTCAATATTAATATGTGCGTTAGGAATTCTCTTTTCTATAAGGTCTCTATAAAATTCAATCCCAGATGATTCAGTAGTTTCAACAATAGCTTGTACTGCCACCATATGTGGACCTATCCTCCAAATATGGAGGTCTGTTACTTTAGCATTCTTAGACTCAAGATCAGTTTTAACAGCGTCAAAATCAATATCTTTTGCGTGGCCGTCTAAAAGCTCCCATGCTGTATTTTTAAGAAGCTTATACGCCCAGTTTAAAATAAGAATTGATCCAACGATTCCGATGATGGGATCCAGCCAAACAAAGCCTTGATACTTACCAATAACTAACGCAATGATCGCTGCTATTGATGTTAGAGCATCAGCCATGACATGGATGAGTGCACTTTGATGATTGTGATCGTGTCCATGTGAGTGAGTATGATCATGATGATGATCGTGATGATCATGTTCGTCGCTTTTGTTTTGTAAAAGATAAACACTTAAAATATTAACAACTAATCCAACAACAGCCACGATGATGGCTTCATTAAAATTAATCTTCACAGGTGATAGGAATCTTTCAATCGATTCCCATGCCATAAAGATGGCAACAACCCCTAATCCTAAAGCGCTTGTATAGCCTCCTAGTGGGAGAAGTTTACCAGTTCCAAAGCTCAACTTTTTTTGCAGCGTCGTTGAGCGAGCAAGCTTGTAAACAATGAGAGTTAAGGTTAAAGCTGCAGCGTGTGAAGCCATATGCCAGCCATCTGCTAGGAGTGCCATTGAGCCTGTAAGGTAGCCTGCAGCAATCTCAACAACCATCGTAACGAAGGTTAGTATAACGACCCAGAAGGTTCTTCGCTCATTGGCAGCTAACTTGTCAGAATTAAACGATAAATGTTCATTGTGTTTACAGTGTTCCATGCATCTATTATGGCCCAAGACAGACAAGTGCGCTACACCACTTGTCGCCAAATATTGTGGGTGTAATATTACTTAGTACTAGATCACTAACCTCTAGGAGGTAGTATGAAAGCATTTTTTCTAATGACCCTATTCTTTGTTTATCACGCTCATGCGTGGGAGGCTCCAAAGATGTTTGAAAAACCAACTAAGGAAGAACTTAAATCAAAATTGAGTGATATCCAATATAAAGTGACTCAAGAAGATGGAACGGAGAGACCGTTTAACAATGAATACTGGGACAATAAAAAAGATGGTATTTACGTCGATATCATTTCAGGTGAGCCCCTATTTAGCTCTCTAGATAAGTACAAGTCTGGTACTGGATGGCCTAGCTTTACCAAACCAATTAAAGAAGAATCTGTAACAACTAAGTCTGATAGGAAGTTTTTCATTAAAAGAACAGAAGTCAGAAGCAAACTTGCTGATAGTCATTTAGGTCATGTGTTTGAGGACGGACCTGCTCCGACCGGAATGCGCTACTGTATGAATTCAGCTTCAATGAAGTTTATCCCTGTTGAAGATCTTGAGTCACAGGGCTATGGAGAGTTTCTAACTTTATTTAAGGAAAAGAAATAATGAGTTTTATTAGCTTGGGAGCCGGTTGTTTTTGGGGAGTTCAAAATATCTTATCTAAAGTAGAAGGTGTTTCTAAAACGGAAGTCGGCTATATGGGCGGTCATGTAAAGAATCCTACATATGAGCAAATTTGTAGAGGAGATACAGGCCACGCTGAGATTGTTCGCGTGGAATACGATCCTAACGTGGTCACTTTAGACACGATTCTAGATTATTTTTGGCGACTTCATGATCCAACGACATTAAACAGACAAGGATATGATATCGGCCACCAGTATCGTTCCGTTGTTTTTTTTCATGAGGATGAACAAAAAGAATTAGTTGAGAAATCTAAAGATAAGTTTGATGCTTCTGGAGTTTTTGAAAAACCTGCTGTCACTGAAATAGAACCAGCTACAACATTTTATCGCGGCGAAGAATATCACCAAGACTATTATTTAAAAAAGTATCAGGGCGTGGAAGGTCCTACTTGCCATGTACTAAGGTCGCGTTAATCAAAGTTATAATTTTTTTGTTAATTCAATTGATACAATAGCATTGGGTTTTAAAAGGTTCTTTCCTTTAGCCTGGCTATTTGATCGTGGCCCCCAAATCTTTAAAATATTTTCTTGCGGGCAATCAGAGCTATTATTTTCGACAAGGGAAGTATCTTTTACTTCAGATAACTTTATTAGCGATCTCGTTAATTGATCTAGGGTATTATCCATCTTGACGATACAGATCGAGTTATAACTTCTCATCTCGCTTATTACCTTATTCCATCGAACTCTTTCCTCATACATATCAAGTCTATATTTTTTCATTCCAATCAATGAAGTTATGACTACAAGCCCCGTCAAACTATAGATATAAATCTTTTTTAACTTAAGAGAATCAACTAATAGAGGAACGATCATGATTCCAATTAAGTATAAGTATAGGTTATAGCGAGGATAGAGTAGGCTTTGACTAAAAGAGCTTATCAAATATATTGATATTAAAAAGATAAAGCCTTGAAGTGAAAGAGATTTCAGTGTGGTTAGACCTCTTTCCTTACGTCTTAACTTTAAGAAAAGAAATGTAAGTACTGAGAAAATAATAAAGATATAAAAATTAATTCCTAAAAACGAAAACAAATTACTAAAGATAGGTCCAAGGTCATTGATGATATTATTACTTTGCTTTGGGATAAATTCCCATTGTTGTTTGAAAAATGTAGGCATCTTAATAAGGTGATAAAAACTACCGACTGATAAAGCTGTAACGATTAAGTAGATCTTAATCAGCAATTTTGTGATGGCACTATCTTTTCTATACAGAAGAATTAGATAAATAAAATGGGTGAAAAAAATTATACTATAAATATGGTGAAGCCACATGCCTATAACATTAATGAAAATCAACTTTGAATAATCTTTTATATTTCTACTATTTTGAAAAGTGGCTTTATCTAAAGTCTTTATTAATGTGTATAGTGATATGAGAAGTATGAGTGTGTAAGGTCTAACCTCTCCTAAGTGTAATGCGAACGTATTGCTACAAGCGAGTAGGACTAGAGCAAATATAGCTATTTCTTTTGAGGTATTCTTTAAAAAATATGTTGTGTATTTAAAGACGAAAACTATCGAGACAAGAATACTAAAAATTTGGGGAGCGAGATAACCAAACATATTGATAAGGATATAGTTTAAAAAGTTATAGCCTAACGGAATCCCGTCATATTGTGATTCTTGAATAAAACTCAACAACCCAACCTTTGCAGCAAAGCCAATACTAACGAGCTCGTCGTATGTATAGGTAAATGGTTTTGGGAACACTCTTAGAGAGCATAAAAAAGTAACGACAATTGATAATAGTATAAAAACTCGAGAATTAATTACTGGATTACCTCAAAGATACCGCTTAATGGTTTATGATCACTACCTGTGGCCATGAAGATGACTTCTGCTGACTTAGCTTTTAGTCCTCTTGTGAAAATATAATCAAGTGGTCGTCCAAAAACGTACATTCGTTGCTCAGCAAATTTTAATTCTGTGTTGTTAAAGCCCGCTCTATCCATCGCTCTTAAAACAAAAGCTTCTTTTTTTCTCGACCAAGTATTAAAGTCTCCAGCAAATAGAACTGGACCTTCATGTTCTCTTGCAACTCGAAGTGCAGCTAAAACTTGAACTGCAAGTTTTTTCCAAGATACAGAATTTAAGGCGTGAATATTAATAACCATAAGTTCTTGCTCAAGGCCATCTAGTGCATACTTTGTAATAAGAGTCATTTTAGGCGTAAAGCCGATGAGCTCTCTTGCCTTAGACCTTAAGTATTGAGTTGAAGTCGGTGTTGCAACAGATCCAGTCACTACTCCAGTAGCATGTCCTGTCGATTTATAACTAAAAGAGCTAGCGAAGGTAAATTCATGTCGATAGCTTGCGTCGAGTTCGTCTTTCATTGAGCTATTCAGGATACCTTCCTGAAGTATTACTAGGTCTCTATTTTGTGTAAATCTTTGAAGGTCGATTCTCCAACCGAGAAGTCCACCTTTATATATATTCCAAACTAAGACGTTGATGCGACTAGGGTCTAGAGAAACTCTTTGAGATTCAATCTTACCTAAGGTCGTAATTGTTTGATTTTCTGATGGTATCTCAAACCAAAAGGCATGAGTCGGTAAGGAAACAAAAGTAATGACTATAAGCATTACTAGTTGAATAGATTTGGACAAAATAAAATCCTTTTTAAATTTTCAAATCTGATTTGCTATACTTCTATTCTTTCTAGAGAATTGTGGAAAATCAATGAGTTTCGGCTCTTTCATACAACTTTAATGGATTCTTAACGTGAACAAAACACAACGAGCAGACTATATTGCAGAAAGATTGGAAGAGTTATTTCCTGAAACGCCGATCCCGCTTGATCATACTGATGCTTATACACTTTTGATTGCTGTTTTACTTTCGGCGCAGTGTACTGATGTCAGAGTTAATAAAGTTACTCCATTCTTGTTTGAAAAAGCGAATAAACCAGCTGAAATGGTCAAGCTTACAGTCGATGAAATTGAAGCGATTATTAAGCCGTGTGGTTTGGCTCCTAGAAAAGCGAAAGCTATTCATGAGTTATCTCAAATATTAATCGATAAGTTTGATGGAGTTGTTCCTGCGGATCTCGATGAGTTAGAAAAATTCCCAGGTGTAGGGCATAAGACGGCGTCGGTTGTTATGGCGCAGTCATTTGGTGTTCCGGCTTTTCCAATTGATACGCATATCCATCGGCTCGCTCAACAATGGCAACTCACCGATGGTAAGAATGTTGTCCAAACAGAAAAAGATTTAAAGCGTCTATTTCCTAAAGAGCTTTGGAATAAACTTCATTTGCAAATAATTTTTTATGGACGAGAGTATTGTCCGGCTAGAGGCTGTGATGGCTTGTCATGTGAACTTTGCCAAACATGTTTTCCATCAAGAAAAAAACCTCGTGAATATAAAAAGGCTTAAGTCATGTCTAAATTAGGTAATCTAAACTTTGTCTTCAAAGGCTCTTCAGAAGCTAAAAATGCTTTTATCGTTTTGCACGGCTATGGTGCCGATATGCACGATCTGGCAAGCCTGGGTCAGTGGTTAGCACCAAGAGTTGATGCTGCTTGGTACTTTCTTCAAGCGCCACTTGAAGTGGCTATCGGTCCACATATGACGGGAAGAGCTTGGTTTCCCATTGATATGATGAAGCTTCAAATGGCCACGGACAGTGGAAACTTTAGTACGTTGTTTGAGGATCACTTACCTGAGGGAATTGACGATTCTGCCAAGCAAGTAAAAGAAGTGATTGAACTCGTTGGGCAACGCCACGAAAAAGTTCACTTGGCAGGCTTTTCTCAGGGCTCGATGATGTCGGCCAAACTTGCCTTAGAAAATCAAAGTTTAATCTCTAGTTTAACGATGCTATCTGGAGTTTTAGTTTCAAAAAATATCTGGCAAAAGCATATCACTGGAGAAGTTTCTTTTCCCACCTTTCAAAGTCATGGGTTAATGGATCCAGTATTGCCTATTCAGGAAGCTAGAAAGCTTAGAGACTTTCTTACTTCAATTAATAGCGAACATGATTATATTGAGTTTCAAGGGGGCCATGAAATACCCATGAATGTTTTAGACCGTTGGCTTAAGTTTCTACAAAGAGTTATAGCATGAAGAAATCTGGTAATTTAATGAAGATGAAAAATCATCTTGAAGATACTGTTCAGTACGAACTTAGAATAGGTGATGAAAAAATTGATATGAATCAATTTCTTGGAAAAGAGATAAACTTCAAGTTTGATGGAGTCATTAATTGTATTGCTACAGGTGAAAAAATAAAGAAATCTTATAACCAAGGCTATTCTTACAAGGCCTTTCAAACTCTAGCTGAGTGTGACATTTGTATTGTTAAGCCCGAGTTATGTCATTACGCTAAAGGGACTTGTCGCGATCCCAAATGGGGAGAGTCTCACTGTTTTCAGCCTCATATCGTATACCTTGCGCTTTCTAGTAATGTGAAAGTTGGTATCACCCGAAAAACCCAGGTGCCGACGAGATGGATGGATCAAGGTGCTACTCAAGCCTTGGCTATTCTTGAAGTTAAAGACCGAAAAACTGCTGGGCTAATTGAAATCGAAATTGCCAAAGATTTCTCTGATCGAACTGACTGGAGAAAAATGCTTAAAGGTGAACTTGATGAATCAAACTTTGATCTACCATTTCTGCGTGATCAAATTTTTGAAACCTTTGGTGATGTGATTGATGATTTAGATGCTAAAGACCTTGATGAGGAAGTCGTTGAAATTAATTATCCCGTCTTAGAGTTTCCCAAAAAGGTAACCTCTCTAAGCTTTGATAAAAAAAATCAAATAGGTGGTAAGCTCTTAGGGATCAAAGGGCAGTATCTTATTTTGAGCACAGGTGTGATTAATATGCGAAAGCACCAAGGATATTTTATTGAGTTTGAAGCTTAAGGGTGATCAATTCCACCTGGATGAAAGGGGTGACACTTTGAGACACGAAATAGGATAAGTCTTAAAGCTTTAAAGAATCCGTACTTATTCAGTGCTTCTTGCGCGTAATGAGAACATGTTGGATAAAATCGACACTGTACGCCAAATGCACCAAAGACAACTGAAAAAGTCAGTTGATAAATCCTGATCAAGAAAAGACAAAATCGTTTAATCATGGCAAAATCCTACCATGAAAAATATACTAATACTCAGCGCAACTACCAGATCAAACCTTCAGCTAGCAAAAGATATAGCATCCCATGCTCCAGATGATTTAAAATGTGAAATTGTCGTGGTTGAAGAGATGGACTTACCTCTATATTGTCCCCAGGTTGAGGAGAAAGGAATACCTCAGGCCGTCACTGATCTTGTTGTTAAAATGTCATCAGCAGGTGCTCTATGCTTAGTTGCACCTGAATATAATGGCTCAATTCCTCCTGTCATAAATAATCTTATCGCCTGGATCTCAAGAGCTTCAAAAGAGTGGCGACAAAGCTTTGCTGGAAAGTTTGCAGTTGTCGGAACTATGAGTGGCGGTGGTGGAGCGAAAGTTCTGCAGGCCATGAGGACTCAATTAGAGCACCTTGGAACAACCGTTCACTCCCATGCAATTCACTGCACGAGTCAAAAACCTCTAAACCCTGAAACTGCAAAAAAAGTTATGTCAGATGTTTCACATTGGTTGCGCTAGATTCCTCCCTCATTGTCTTTTTTGATGGCTATTGCAATTTGTGTAATGGAGCAGTGAGCTTTCTTTTAAAAGAAGATATTTCGGGTAAGTTGAAGTTTGCATCTCTTTCAGGACAGACTGCTCAAAAACTACTTAAAACAAATGATAACTCTTCAATAATTTTTTTAGTGAATGGAAATGAACTACGAAAGTCAGACGCTGTATTTGCTTTAGTTGATTATATGCACCCGATGTGGAAATTTTTAAAATTATTTAAAATTTTACCTAAAGACTTCATCGATTCAATTTATGATCTGATATCAAAAAATAGATATAAGTGGTTTGGTCAAAAGGATTACTGTCGAGTTCCAACACCACAAGAACGAGAAAGGTTTTTAGATTAAGCAATCTTTGTCTATTTGAAAAAAAACTTAATTAATGTTTTAGTTTATATAATTTTTTAGGAGAGTCATATGAAAGTTAAAGCCGCTGTCGCATGGGGACCAAATCAACCTTTGTCGATTGAAGAAGTTGATCTTGAGGGGCCAAAAAAAGGCGAAGTCTTAGTTAAGATTTTAGCTACTGGTGTCTGTCACACCGATGCTTATACTTTATCGGGGGCTGATCCCGAGGGACTTTTTCCTGTTATTCTAGGCCACGAAGGTGGAGGAGTCGTCAC
Source organism: uncultured Bdellovibrionales bacterium (assembly GCA_963976925.1). Taxonomy (GTDB): domain Bacteria; phylum Bdellovibrionota; class Bacteriovoracia; order Bacteriovoracales; family Bacteriovoracaceae; genus UBA4207. The sequence goes on along the minus strand of CAXBMT010000011.1, from coordinate 355 downwards.
TGAGGTCGGTGAAGGTGTGACATCTCTTGCTGTTGGTGATCACGTCATTCCTCTTTACACTCCAGAGTGCCGCGAGTGTAAGTTTTGCCTTTCAGGCAAAACGAACTTATGTCAAAAGATTCGCTCGACTCAAGGGCAAGGCTTAATGCCTGATGGGACTAGCCGTTTTTCAAAAGATGGAAAGCAAATCTATCACTATATGGGAACATCAACTTTTGCTGAGTACACAGTTGTTCCAGAAATCTCATTAGCAAAAATTAGTAAAGATGCACCTCTTGATAAAGTTTGCTTGCTTGGTTGTGGAGTTACAACAGGTATTGGTGCAGTCTTAAATACTGCTAAAGTCGAAGAAGGT
>CAXBMT010000010.1:0-28709 GCA_963976925.1 uncultured Bdellovibrionales bacterium | reverse complement strand
CATACTGTACTCTATAATCAAGCTGGCTAATCTGTTTGGCACTCCAATCGAGTTTATACGAGCTACTAACTCTTAGTTGAACAAAATAATATTGATCTTCAAGACTTGTAATAAGATTTATTCTCTCAACAAATAAATCTGTAGGGAGAAATATGGCCCCGATATGAGAGAGGCTAATATTCATCAAGGATGCTTTAAGCCAAATATCAGTTGATATATTTTCACCAATCAGTTTAAACAACTCATACTGTACTCTATAATCAAGCTGGCTAATCTGTTTGGCACTCCAATCGAGTTTGTTCAAGCCTCGACTTCTCATTTGTAAACAATGAAACTGTTCATCGATTGAAGTCTCTTGGGCTATTTTTTTTATAAAATCGTTAGTATTTGCAAGTCTAGAACTTAACTCACTTGTAATTGGAAGGATCTCTAAAGCATCAACTACAACCTCTGAACTTAGCTCATAGCTATTCCAAAAGTGGAGAAGTAAAGAAGAATCAATTGAATCAAGCTTTAACAAGTCACCAGCAGACAAAGAAAAACCTTTGCCCTTGATCGAATTAAAGAAGGTATCTAAAAACCACTTGCGCTTTTTGGTGTCAGCTAACTCCAAAAATAAAAGAAAAGTTTTTACATCCAAATAAGGTGTCAAAAGTAAAATCGAAGAATCAAACCTCAACCAGGAATGGTTAAAGCGCTTTACAAAAATACGTGGATCATCTTTTTCTTTAGAAATATCAATAAGTGTTGAGTAAAAGTCTTCTTGAGTTAAATCACTCTCAACAAGAGCAAACGTATAATAATCAAAGACTGTACGAGGTACAAATTTGCGCTCTAAAGTATTTAGCAAGGTCCATACATATCTATCGGGTAAAGGTGAGATTAAACCTTTAAGAACAAAAACAATTGATCGATTATAATCTTTATCACTAAATAATTTACTCAATAAATCCAATCTGCATTGGTTTGAAATATTAAGATTTTCAATTGGGGCAAGTTCAAAGTTAAAGTCTCGAAATTCATTAAATAATTCACAAATTTCCCAATATTCATGATCATTAGTAACATCTAGTAAACAGGCCCAAAGAGTGCTTTCGATAAGGAGATCGCTTCTTTTTAAGGACGATGCCCACCAATAAGGTAGAAGAGGGGAATTAAAGCAATCAACAGAGATAGGTTCATTAAATTGTTTAAAGAACTGCTCAAAGTAGTTTTTAACATGGTTTTGGTGATGATGATTATTTGTTAGTAAAACAGTTGCATCATTAACAATTAAACTAAAATCATTATTGGAAATAAACAAGTTCCACAAAGGCCATAATTCTTTCTCACACTCGATAATCTTAGTAAGTAAACTCTTACAACTAAATATAATATTACAGATTAAGAAAATACTGTATAAATCGGCTAACTCAGTCACATCAACATTTGATTTATCAAACAATGATAAGAAATATGACTTTAGAGGATAAACTTGATTATTGTTTTTCGCTAATTCAATAAAGTTAAAGCAATTGCTCTTTGTAAGAAACTTAAATAACTTGGCAAAGTCTTGAGCTTCAATAGGTGGTGGCAAGATTTTTAAAAAGAGGAATAAGTCATCATATTCAATATCTAAACTATCAAAAGTAAGACTCAAAGAACTATACGTTTCATGAGTAAGCTCATCTACATCAGACATTGAAAAAGCGATTTCAAGCCACTGGTGGGGCACTCCTTCACGTGAAATTCTGTCTAAAATCAGGTTTGATAAAATAGCTGGTTCAAGATAAAGACCAGCTAGTTTCCATTCATACAAAACAGTAGACAATTTATCGTTTTCATAGAGGTCTATCGTTGAAGTAAGTTGAAGCTCTAAACCAAGAGATTTAGCCAAAAGAGCTGAAACATAGTGATCCTTACTACCTAGTTTGAAAATTAGTTTAGAACCTTTTCCTCTCCAGACAATAAGTGCACGAGCGACTTGATTCGCATTTCTTTTAAATTGATAAGCAATATCGATTAATGAAAAAAGTAATTTTTCACTAAATGGTACCGACAGCAAATACCTAGAAAAATTATCAGTCAATACGTTAGGTTCGCTTGAAAAAACCTGCTCTAATTCATCATAACTGTTAATATTTTCTCTTTTTAATATTTTAGAGTAGACATCACTTTTACCAGGAATCTTAATTCCATTGACGGTTTTTGAGGGCAAGCTAAAAGATGAAACGATCAGATCATTGACTAAATCAGTACTTTTAAAAGCAGTATAGAGATTCGATAAGACATTGCTCCATATGCTTGTTTTAACAGCATATTTTACAGCAGAGTTGTTCCATATATAAAAAAGACTTGAGTTAGGTTTTTTATTTTGAGAAACAATACGCTTAAAGACGATTTCAATACTCACTAAAGAACTGTCTCTTAAGCTTAGTAATTTGAAAATATCTTCGGCCCGAGTTTCATCTAAAAGTGCACTTTCGATAAGTGATATACACTTATCGTTTAAGCTACTAACTTTTTGAAGGTATTTTATACTTAAATCATCTTTTTGAGTCAGTCTAGTAACTAAAGCAACGTGATAGTCTTCATCAGTTGGGCACACTCTTTGAAGATTTTCACAAGCGAAAGTTGCAACTTGAGTATCTTCGTCATTAACTTGTTCTAACCATGTAGCTCGCTCTTTATTTGCTAAAGACTCACCATTAAAAAATAGCTCTTTATATTCAGGAAATGTCTTAACAAGAGAAGTTTTTTTCCTACGGTCATACTCTTTAAAGAACAGATAAAAGTCGATTAATAACGTTTCAATTCGATCTGAGCTTAATTTCGTTTGAGAGCTCGTTACAATTGTAGAAATCATCTCTTTTTCTCTTAGCCGCAGATAATCCAGTCCTATTGCCTTTGCTTCAAGGGCCTTAAGTTCCGCTTTCATCTCTTCGGGAGCAATGGCAACAGACTGGAAATAAGGAAAGACTAAAGGATATGCTGTTAACGAAATCCTATCTCCTCCCCACTTCCTCTTGTACTCTCCAACCTTATCAATCAATGTTCCAAATGTTTTGATTCCTAACACACTAATGGTTGAAGTTATCGTAAGTTTCATTTTTGGAAACTGAGAAAGTAATCTTTCTATATTTCTTTCGATTTCGCTCGTCCTCATTCCAAAGCGAATATACTCAGCTCTATCTCCCCAACAATCTAACGATACGTATAAAGTCGTACTTTGATAGTTTTCTTCGGGAATCTTTCTAAATGACTTTTCAAACCGTTCAAAAACTTGACGAGGAAATGATAAGTTTGAGTTAAACTCGATCGCCATGTTTGGATTTGGATTTTTCTTAACATAATCCATAAATTTAAACGTGTCTTCACTTAGAAAGGGCTCTCCTCCAGTTACTCTGAGAACTTTCAAGCCAGAATAAATAGTTGGAAGCCATTTCCAAAAAGAAGCAATAAAAGGATTTTCTTCAATTTCATCTACATCTTCTACTAGAGGTAAAACGTTTCTAGATAACCTAGAAGCTTTAGACATCTGGGTAAAGCGGTCTGGATAAGGGCCAAATTGATCAATCTCTTTCGAAATAGAGGAACTTGTCTCAGGATTACAATAGCTACACCTAAGCTGGCATTGACTTGAAAAGCTTACTTCAACATATGTAGGTTGAATATCTCTAGCATCGCCATCAGCGTCAGATAGTTTTTCCCATGCCCAAGAATCTGCAGACTTGAAATGTCGCTCAGAAAAACTACCTCTCTCTTCCGCAGTCCAGCAAGATGCACAGCTTTGAATTTTCTTTCCTCGTCTAAGATCAATGCGATCTTGGATATGAGCTTTTGTATTGTGAAGCAATGAGGGGTCAGCGACGACTCCCCCTCTTGGAAGAGGTTTAGAAGGCTGTAGACAGCAGCTGGCGGAACGACCGTTATGGAGGTTTAAAGTAACCTGATACCACTTGGCCAAGCAATGCGCCTGAGAGCGTTCGTCAAGTTTAGCTCGAACGATTTTTAAATCTTCTAAGGATAGAAGATTTACGTCTTTTTCCTTTAATAATGAATCAGGCATATATCTAAATTGTAACCCTAGCTGGTCTTATTGCCTAGCCAAGCAAGACACCTGTCAATAATTTAGACACTATAACTCCCCTCAAACTCGTTAATATTTGGGCATCTATCTTGCTTAAGTAATCGGTAGGGAGAATGATTTGAAAAAGACACCATTAATTATTTTATTCTTAGTTTCAGCCAGCCTTTGCGGCGCAAGCTTTGCTAGAGTTTCTTTTGAAGAATGGGGGCTAAACCATCATCTTCGTAATGTTGCGACAGTAAAAACGAAGAAAAAACCCTCTATTGTTTCTAAAGAAGAGGTCATCCAGCCTAAAAACTATAAAATTGCGTCAGCTTACAAGCGCTCCAAGTCTATCTGGGGTGTCTATGATAAAGTTAAAGATGAACTAGTTGATACAAAGCGTCCAAAAAAGAATATCAAAACGATGAAAACAAACCTAGGCGAATTGATCTTAAAAGATGGTCAGGTTGTTCTAATTTCTCCGATTCCGTACGAAGGCTCAACACAGATTGAAGTGGCCAATCTCCCCTACAAAAAAAATGGTAAGAATAAATATATTATTGATCTAGATAAAACATCATTAAAACAAAAGGCCCTACTAACTAAGCTCTATACACCACTCATTGAAGGTGTAGAAGGACATGAGTCAGCAAAGATCGATAAGATGAGTTGCTTTAAAAGAAGAGGCTCATTCTCATGTGAGCTAAATTTGAATATTCAATAGGATTCTTTGAAGTTAACTTCAAATCCCATTTGTTCAAATACTTTAATAATTTTACTTTGCTCGTAGTTACCATAAAAGGTAATTCTCACTTCCATAGGTTCTTCATTTTTTTCTGGAATGAAGATTGAATCTTCCCAAACTTTTACTGGAACCTTCATCCTATAAAAAGCATGTTCAATCTTTTTTGCCATGAGTTTTTTTGAACCATCTTTTAAATCTGGTGAGGACTTGAGATTTAAAGAAGCTAGCCATGGAAATGCTTGATACGATTGGTTAAGTTTAACCATTGTTGTTAAGCGCTTTGTTAAATCGGGCGAGTTCCATTTCCCATCTTCAATTAAGCTTAAGGCTTTGGGACTAAGGGCTGGATGTTCTGAAGCAGAGGAACCATAGGGAGTCGCTACCCACAAATGACGTATGAGATTCTCATCTAACCAACGACCTGTATCAACAAGACGACCATTTCCTTGAGCTTGATAACCGTTTTGGGCGACATTAACAGGCTGATCGAAAGTAAACTCAGCCTTAACTGTCATTGCACTTGTATTTTGACCAACTCGTGTTCTTTGTGAATATGTAGAGTCACGTCCATCATTAAAATCAAATGGGGACTTACTTAAATCATCAACAGCTTCATAAATATATATATTGAATCTTAAAATGACTGGGTAGTACATTTTCCCATCGCGAACACTCACTTCTTTTATATCACTTGGAGATATTGGAAGCAGACGGTATCCCCAAATCAGCGTATCATTTTCCTCTTCCTTGAAGCCAACAACTAAAGGATTACCACGAACACCAATTTGTGATACCAGACCCATGACTAATGACTGTGGTTGAACTGAAGTGGAAGTGATTGTCGAACCAATGAAAACTTTCCCAGCACCATCCCAAGCATGGGCTCTTAAAAAGTCCATATCTCTTGAGGTTAATACTGTCTGACCTCTTTGATCTTTTATATCTGATGAAGACTTTCGAGTTCCTTGTCCTTGCATGGCCAAAGCAAAGCGCCCAGCATCGCCAAGAGAGTCAACTCGACAATCAGAACATGCTTGCTGACGTCTCGCTAAAGTTACAAAGGGTCTAAGGTCATTTCGTGGAATCTTTGTTGGAGCAAGCCAATCTGCAGCTTGAGCAACACGATAACGATTAAAAACATCGAGCCATGACTGTGAAAAACAATCAAAGCTTCCAATCATTAATATTAATATCATCAGTATTCGCATCTTACTCTTCTATCCTAAAAGCATAATAATGCTCGTTCTCGAGAACCTTTGGAAATGTATCCCCATAGCACCACTGTGCAAGCGCAGTTCTTCCCCAAGAGTCATTATACTTAAGCCCTAATAATTGAGAGTCACATTGAACTGGTATTTGTCCAAAATTTCTAAGCTTATTATTTACAAAACTATCTGCCGGAACTCTAAATTCAAGTTCGCTTTTGATATTTTGGCGATGTGTAGTTAAGCGCGGCCAATCGAGTGGTAAAATTGAAAAACCGGACCCAATATCTAAGTTTTGATCAAGGGGTTGAACAAAAGAGCTATTAACTTTTGTTTTGTCATCACGAGACAATATTATCTGTGCTAATGCACCACCTGAATTGTTAAGAATTAAAACTCGTCCAATTTCTCTTTTAACTGCTTTAAAATCTAGATGTTGATCGTTTTCTGAATCTACAATCGAAATGATAAGCTCATTACAGATAGTCGTAGAGCTGGTCCAGTAGCCTTTAAGTGCTCTTTGAAGGGCTGCAGAGTTAGAGCGATAACGTTCTACTATTTCAAAGCAGGGAATTTGCTTAGGAGGCAAAACTTCGTATGTAACAGGATTCGCAAAATCAATCATCGAATCTTTAATTCTTAAGCGTTCTTGAAGATCATCTGTATATTTTTCTACTGACTTAGAAATTGCAGGTAAATCCTCTCGTATATCTTTATGCTCAACATGATGAACCTTAGGAAATACGAGGTATTGATATCTGATGGCAGTAGAATTCGCCCCCTCGAGAGGAAAAGTTCCTGAGGGATAACGACCTGATTGATCAAGCCAATGAGGAATACTAAAAAGTACCCCCATACATAATAGCCAACTTATTGAAAATATAAGACGCAAGTAGCTCCTCCAACGCAAGACTTATCGGCAGAATGAGTAAAATCCAAAAGCCTGAAAGTCTTTCAAAGCGATGGCCAAGCATTTGAAATCAGGATAAATAGTATTTGTGAATAAGATATATAATTTATTTATAACCATTTTCTTGGTGACCTTAAGTTTAACTGGCTTTGCTCAAAGTCAAAGCCCGAGTCCGTCATCTTGGCCAAGCTCTGTTTTCACTCGCATCTCACAAGACTTAAGTGATGATTGGATCGATCAAACAACAAGACTTTCAGCTTCTCTTTTTGATGATCTAGCAGATATTGAACTCTTCTCTGCTGATGAAGGTGCTGTAGAAATTGCTCCAAGAATTAGAAGACAAGTTTTTGATAATCGCGATTTATTCGAAAGCTATACGGTAGCAGATTCATTTAAATTACCTTTCAAAGTTAATCTTTGGAGCGATGAAGACGTACCTTTTCCTGGAGCAAACCTAAACATCGGCGTCGGTGTTGAGGTCTATTTCCAAGGAACTAATATTCGCCAAGTTAAAAGTAGTAATTTCTCAGAGTTAGAAGCTCCTCCAAAAGATATAGAAGCTCGTCTTCGTAACTTAAGAAGAGCAAGGTATGGAAAGTGGTGGAATGCGCTAATTATTCCTCTTAGAATTCCACTTTCTGAAAAAGGCATCGAGAGAATGGGTGTAGGCGAGATTACATCCTGGCTTTTAGGTGGAACTTTAAGGCTTGATGGTTCATTCGGCTGGGGTGATCTAGGAGTCCTAGGAGCTGATCTTCTTGAGATCAATTCAGGCTTTACAACCTACTTAGCAGGAACGTTCAAAGTTTCGGCGTTAAAACTAGCTGAAGACAAAATGAGATTAAAAGTTGCAAGAGAAAGAAAACACGGTCTTTCAATTGGAATCGGACAATCTCGTATGGAATACACACTTTTTGAAGGCTTCATGGTTTTTGGACAAAATGCTCTTGAGATACAAGAATCAGTCGTTCCGTTTAGTTTTCAAACAAGTTATGAAAATGCAAAAGGTTTTGATGTGGTCTATGATTATGATCTATCTAAAGCTGATGCCAAGAGAGCTTATTTTTTAGCGGCACAAGGAAGACTTGAAGAATCGCATAAGCTATCAAAATTAAAAAATAGCGGTGTTGAGTACATTATAAGTAGAGATTCTAGATCTCAAAGACGTCTTCAAAAATCTAAAATGAAGCTTAGCCTGCTTTTTCAAAAACAAAGTGTAGAATCCTGGACTTTAACTCAGGCAAAAATCTCAACACCTGAAGAGAATTATACAATTTATGAATCCAAAAATATCAATGTCAGAAGCTTTGATAGTCTTTGGGGCACTCGTGAAGAAAAACGCTATGAAATTGCGGCTTCACTTGAAGAAGATGGTAGCTGGATCAATAAAAGTAATGTTCTTGAAATGACCATGGCCACAAAAGACAGTGATATGAATGGTAAGGAGTTAAACCGAGCAATTAGCGAAATTCAAGAAATGTCGGGAATTGATTTAAACTTGCCAGCCTTTCCACTAAGAGTTCCATGTCGAAGATGTACGGCAAAGGCGAACACAACTGCTTGGTATGGCCCTGTAAACGCCTCAGTTAAAATAGACCTTCCCGGAAAGAGCCTCGATCAGTTTTTAAAGATTCCAAAAGATGATTATTGGCCTCTACTTGAAATGGCATACTCTGTACCTAACGGACAATGGAGTATGAAGTCAGATCGTTTTTGGTGGACACTAGAGAGACTTCTTTTAACAGTTGGCAATGCTCCATTAATTCTAGCTGATATGCATATGAAGTCTGGAGGAAAAATTTGGAGCGCTTGGCGTGTTAGAAGACACTGGAAATTAGCGGCAAAACATCACTCTAAGAATAATTCACAAAAGCTAGCAAGAAGGCTTGGCTTTTTATTTAAGCATCGACATTATAACCGAGAAGTATCTCGACTTGTGGGTTTAAGTATTCAAGATACTGACAATGTTCCAACACTCGTTGATCTTTCTGCACCAGAGGCATTCGGTAGGATAAGAAAGTCTTCAGGAGAATTTCCAGGTGATGACCTTGATCGCCTCATTAGAAGAAATCTAGATTTTGATATTTCATCACCGTCACAAGACTTTGATCCCGATATGAATTTAGAGGAAGCAAAAATTACCAAACAAGAAGATGAAAGTATTTTAATTGAATTCAAGATTAAAAAGAAAGCGATGTACATACATTGGCATGTTGAAAAAAGACAAAGCTTTGGCCGAAGGACTACTCTATTAAGACAACTAAAGCCTTATCTTGAACAAGAAATTGGTCCTGGTGAAGTAAGTCTAATCTTGCAAAAAGATGACCCTGAGCCTTTCAACCAGACACTTTATGAAGCTTTTAACCAGGATTCTCCAATAGCTTTGAGAGTTAGTGCGTCGGCCGATGGTAATAATTGGGGAGAAATTGTTGAACTCTCACTTAACCCTTAACTTAATATGCGAACTCTGCATATATCCCATGGACTAAATCTCTTACCACAAAAAATGTTAGATCTTGCCAACGATCTTGAACGCAAACCCATATTATATACACTTAATAACCACCAGAAAAAATCATTAAATCAGTTTGAACAAAACCAATGGCAAAAATGGAAATCAGAGGCTTTATCGTGGGTAGAAAATTTTGATAGTTCAACTGATCTATTAGCCTACTCTATTTCAGCGCCACTTATATTATCTGCACTAAAAGAAACTAATACAACAATCAACAAGCTCATTTTAGTCTCTCCCGCTTTTTATCCAAGGTTTCAAAAAATATCGACGGGCTTACTTGATATACTTCCTAAAAATTTTCTCATACCTAGTTTTAATAAAAAATCTGATCGTTGTAATTCGTGGGTATCGGCAGAGCTTTATCGAGAAATCTTTGAACAGCTTTTACCACCTCAAGATAAAATGGCTAAGAGCTGTCTTTTACTCATTCACAGATACGACGAAATTCTAGACTCTTCCAAAACACTCGCTTGGGGAAAAAAGCACGGATGCGAAGTAATTGAATTAAATAGTCCACTGACTCCCCCATTTCATGCAACTTATAAGTCTAAAAGACTGCCCATAAAGACCATAAGTGATTATTTAAAATCAACTATTTAGCATTATTAAGATATTCACCTTTGCCTATTTTGCACCCAATAGGTGCTCAATTAAATTGATGTGATATTATTAAGATGAGTACTCCACGGTCGGAGGTACTGATAAGAAAGGAGTTAAGCTCATGCGGGCCCTCTTGCTAGATAATACTTACTTCCCAGTGCGCATTGTTAGTTGGCAAAAAGCCATGATTTTGATTCTGACTAATCGAGCAGAAATTGTAGAAGAGTATCAAGATAAGAAAGTCAGAACAGTTAGAGAAAGTTTTAATCTTCCAAAAATTATCAAACTATTTGCCAGACATAAAAATAATCAACATGTGAAGTTTACTCGCTTCAATCTTTTTTTAAGAGATAATTTTCAGTGTCAGTACTGTTATGAAAAGTTTGCGCTACAAAAGTTAACGTTTGATCATGTCATACCACAATCAAAAGGTGGCGGAACATCTTGGGAGAATGTGGTTGCATGCTGTCATCCATGTAATTTAAAAAAAGGCAGTAAATCGCCAGAACAAGTTGGCATGAGACTTTTAAAAAAACCTAAACAACCATCATGGTCACCACAGTTATGTCTTAAAATACGAAGGGATGACCCTATAGAGTGGGAAAATTGGCTTCCCAAATCTCGAAGCGCCTAAACAAACAAATGTGCCCCATAATCATAATTTGAACCTCATTTAGGTGATGGTCTATAATGTGTAGAATACATCACAACCTAATGAGGTGAAATGAAGTCTTTGTATATCAGCAATAATAAAGAGGAATGGGAGCTTGTAACAAAAATTTTTACAAGTCACTTCTCTAAAATAGAGTTGATGTGCGTCTCTAACGGCCAAGACGCTTTAGAGTTTTTATCTTATGAAGGCCCATTTGGATTGATCTTCATTGATGCAGCTTTAAAAGACGAAGAGCCTTTAGAATTGGCTGAAAATATTATTGATAACAGCGGTGAGCGACCAATTATATTTATTGGTGATGGAAATACACTGAAGACTAGAATTAAAGGTGACTCCTATCTAGAAAGTGAAGTCATGGACATCTTCGAAAAGCCCTTTGATATTGTCAGATTTAAAGAAACAGTTGATAAATCACTAAATTGGGTGAAAAAAGAAGAGTTTGAACAAGCAGTTATTGAAGTAGAGCGTAATGACTTTATGCCCATTAAAATTCGAAACCTGTATTTATTTGATCAAATACCATTTGACTGCTTTATTGAGTTAACGAGAACAAAGTTTATTAAGGCATTTGGAAAGGATGTCCCCTACTCCCAATCAGCCATTCAAGACTTGGCGAAAAGAAACATAAAGCTACTGTATTTAAAAAAGGATGAGCATCTTAAGTTTCTAGAAAACTCAATCAAGAAAGTCACATCAAATTTGAATAGAGATCTTCCAAAAAAGAAAATGATTGAAAGCCAAATAAGTGGCGCTCTCGTCTTACAGCAATTTGTTAAAGAAATTGGAGTCAATGATCAGCTTATTGAACTTGCCGATTTAATCATCACAAGTGTGCATGAAACTTCTCAAGATACGTTGAACTTCCCAGAACTTATCCTCAACTTTCCATTTGTTCATAGAGATTTAGCCGAAAGATCAATACTTACATTTTATCTATGTGAGATAATGTGCAAAGGTCTTGGCTGGAGTTCTGATTTATCAAGAAAGAAGCTAGGACTGGCTTCACTCGTTCATGATGCTCACCTTGAGCAAGAAGAAATGCTTAGGATGTCTAGTTTTGATCATCCAGATATGGAGCTGTACAAAGAAGAAGAGCAAGAAAAATACAAAGAGCATCCTGCCAAGGCCGCAAAAGTAGCCAACTTTTTTTCAGGATTTCCCGATACTGAATTTATCATTGAGCAGCACCATGAGCTTCCAGACGGAAGTGGCTTTCCAAGCGGCTTAAATTCCTCCAGAATCACAACAGTAAGTTGTGTTTTTATTGTTGCACATTATTTTGTGAACCAATTATCGGCAAGCAAGATAAACAGTAGCTCGATCGTAAGAATTGTTAACGAAATGAAAGCTCCATTTAATGTCGGAAACTTTAAGGATCCTATGTCCATACTGGCAAAAGCTTTTAAGCTTTAAATGGGAATGTTTTCTAGCGTATCAATGATCTTCTTGTAAGTATGTCGAGGAAACTTAGTTCTTAAAAGAGCTAATATATTTGTCTTGTCGGGAGCTTCGCCACTATCTCTGGCTTGAATTAACTCATCAACAAATGCCTCGGCAACGATAATCACCTTGGCCAAAGGAGAAACGTCATCCCTAAAGTCTAAAGTGAAACCAGTTCCATTAGTAACACCATGGTGTTGAGTCACGATGGCATCTGCGCCTAGGGGAACTCTAGGAAATGTTTTTACTAACTCACCGGCCATACTGGCATGATTGATGACAACTTCTTTTTCTTTGTCAGTTAAAAGGTTATTGAAAACCAATTCCTCTTCAAATTGAAACTCTGGATATTTATTATAAATAGGAACAAGAAAAATATCGTGAAAGTATAAAACAAATGAAATTTTATCAGCATGGCCTTCACCACCCCATGAGATATTTTTTACCACATGGTTGCAGATATAGGTCGCAAGGATTGAATGAAAATATAGATAGCGAGACTTGTTAGCGGCCAAATCAGTTAAAAGTGATTTTAACTTTGGAAACTGTTGGATAACTTCTGTAACATTTTCGATGCATTTTTTTGAAATATTAACAACTTCAATATTAACTTTAGGATCACTTGTAAGCTTAGTAGCAACAACTTCAAAGCCCTGTTCCAACAAATCTAGACGTTTTTCTTTAGGTAACGTCTTATCATCTAAAGCCAATGAGACATGTGTACTGACCAGGTTAATAACCTTTAACCTCATATCTGAGGGAACAAACAGGATTTGAACTCCTCTTTCAATATACTCTTTAATCACATGCCTTCTAATCGCACTTGCATCCCATACCTTAGCATACTCAGCTACCTTGCCAGGTTTATTGACTTGAATAAAGACATCACAAGGAGCTGTCTCAAGATAGGAAAAGAGTTTGATCGGAACTGGAAAATACTCAGAAACCTTAACATCCATCATCTCTTTGGCTGTAATATTAAAGATCTTGGCCACTGCCTTGACTAAGCTTTTCGTATCAAGATTTCCTGGTAAAGTGATGAGTCCTTCACTATCAGAAACTTCACTTTTTTTACCCACAACAATCATTGGCTTTTGACCGTCTATTTCTTGAACTTTATCAAAAACAATTTTACCAACATCTTCATCATCTATAACAGAAAGAGTCATGACGAGATCAATCTCTTTAGTAATTTTTTTAATAAAATCATCTATTGAAGATACTAGTTCAACTTCAATATCGACAAAAGCCAATAAGTTGGCACTGAAAACATCGCCAATGATATTGTTATTTGTAAGGAAAATTGCTTTTTTAGACATTATAGATTCTTTATAAAAGTATAACCACGACCGTGGGCAGAGCGAACAGTATAGCTGCAACCATCAAGCTTTTTTCTAATCTTACTAACATGTTGATCAACAGTTCTTTCGATAACGTGCTGTTGGTCTCCCCACACTTCAACAAGAATTTCTTTTCGACTTAGAATTGAGCCCTTCTTATTGGCTAATAAGTAGAGGATTTTAAATTCAATCGGAGTTAAATCAAGTTCTTCTTTAGTATCATCAGTATGAACAAATGCTTTGCCCATAGGAATATCGAGTTCTAGATCGTCAAATTTTGTACTAACAGCTTTGACTTTGTCAGAGCTTCTATTTTTTAGACGAAGTTGAATTCTAGCGACAACTTCAAGTGAATCAAAAGGCTTTGTAATATAGTCATCTGCACCAAGATCGAAGGCGACGACTTTATTTGCTACTTCATGCTTCTTTGTAAGCATGAGAGTTGGAATACTAACGGTTGCTGAATTACTTTTTAAATCATCAAAAAGATGAATACCGCGACCATCTGGTAGCTCATCATCGAGAAGAATAAGATCAGGTGTGTTTTGGTTGATGAAGTCTCTGGCAGCTTTTAGTGAATCCACACAGAAGACTGTGAACTGACCAGAGAGAACAGCTTTTAGTAAAGCATGTATTTCAGAATCATCATCTACGATTAAAATCATTGCCAGGGACACTAAACTACTCCATTAATTTCAATACTTACAAATTGTAGTCTTTCCTAGAAAGCTGAGCAATGAACAAGTATAATTGTGTAAAAAAAAATACATTATAAAGAAGATTAATATGAGCCTAAAAAATGTACCACCAGAAATCCTCGAGCTTGTTCCAGCATATTTAAAGAATAGAAAAATTGAGCTTCAAAACCTAAAAGAGCTCGTAAACAGCCAGAATCTTACAGATATAAATAGGATTGGTCATAAGCTGGCTGGTAACGCTGGAAGCTACGGTCTAGATGACTTAGGGCGTCTTGGTGAGAGATTAGAGTATTCAAACGATGTTCTAGAAATCGAAGAAATATTAAATATGTATGAAGCAATACTTGATATTTATGCCAAAGAAGTCGATCTTTAACCCAGTGCGCCATGAAGCTTCATTATTGTTTGCTCGAGTTTTAAATCATTAAAATCCATATTCTTATTCATTGAAAATAGAAAATTCTCTCTTTCGTATGAAAAATCAAACGAATCCCTAATCTGATCAATAAGTTTTTTAGTATTAGCAGTGGTTTCTTTGAATTCAAAAACGACACATGCATCTTCGATTTCAAAATCAATCAAATTTTTAAAATATTTATTATGAGGCTCAATTCCTTGATGGATATGAACTAAGCATTCTGTGTATTCTTTAGAGAGAATAAAGTCGCCGTTATAAATACGGGCCTTAAAACCAAGCTTTAAATAAACTTGATAAGAAGGCCCATAGTCGAAAAATCTTTTAATAAAATTAAAAATACTCAATCCTATTGAACATAAACCGAGTATGAGGTGAATCTACCCGAAAAGTTAAAGCGGATATTGTCATAGAGCATACCTCTTCCTGGAGTAACCTGAGGTGCTCTATAAAAACCGTTACCGCTCATGCTGCCATAGTTAGCAAACCAAGAGCCACGATTCGTAAGATCGGCCATACGTCCGTTATAATATCCAGTTGCTCTAAACATGGCGCTTGATCTTGAAGTGACATAGCTTGGGCCTGAGATGTTGATATAGTCTGGAGTCAGATCTGCTTGAACACGTTTTTGATCTGAAAAGCTTTCACCATTTTCATCAGTAAAAGTGGCATAGACTGTAAACGTATGTGTTGAACCATAACCAAAAGTTGGTAAACGGACTTGAAAGCGACCACTACCGTACTGTGGATATGACTCTGAAGTACTAAAGCGCGCTTCATTAGTAACATCAGTGCGAACACCGTTATCATCTGTATAAAAAGCTCGAGCCTGCATTTCACGCTCGACTCTGACCATATAAGGTGTTTCAACAGTTAAAGAAGCGGCATAAAGACTGGTAAATAAAGAAAATGTAAGGAAAATACCTAATAATTTCGACATGTTAAAACTCCAAGAGAAATTGTTTGATACATCATTTCAATGTCTTAACGACTATGTCAACGCTTAGGGCGTGTAAGAGTTACACACTCCCTCGATAATTTAACGCAACGCGCTACAATGTTTCAAATATCGATTTAGCCAGGAGAACTCGTGAGAAGCATTCTTTCTTTATTCACACTAAGCCTTATGCTTACTTCACCTTTAAGCCAAGTATCTGCACAAGACACAGGCATCCTAGGTGGTGACTTTAATGTCGCAGTTGAAGGTGAAATAAACGCCTTTGGCCGTACATCAACGAATGGCCAGTCCGACGCTTATTTAAGTGGCTCGTATGTCTCTTTATCTGCCGGCTTTAAAGACAAGGTCCGTGCTGTTGTAACCACAAGGCTCGATAGACTGTTTGAAGGTGACTCACTAACACTTAATGAAAAGTTTGAATTAAGTGAATTCATTCATGAAGCTTATATTGAAATTCGTGATGTTGGCGGTAAACCGATCGCTCTTGTTATTGGTAAGCAACCAATTGCTTTTGGTCAACGAGTTCAAGCGATGCCATTGTTTAGAGATAATCCAATGGATGACCTTCAAAGAATCAATCAGGTTTATGGTTTCACGGTAGATTTACAAGAAGGTCTTTTTGGACTTTTTGATCAAGTTGAGATCTCGGCCTTTGAGTCTGGTGAAGGTGATTTAGAAATTGGTAAAATTGATAGCTTGTCAGTAAGACTTTCTAAAATGCTCACTGACCAGTGGATGCTGACAGCGTCACATGCTCGAATCGGACATTCAGGCGATAGTAATGGCGCCGAAACAAGAACAAGTATTGGCCTAATTGGAGAAACAACCGATGGATTCTTAGTTGGTTGGGCAGAGGCTGTTCTATTTTCTAATAATCCTCGTCATCAAAATAGCAACTTTGCCTACACTGTTGGTGGCATGATTCGTATCAGTGAAACAAGTGATGTTGTTATTGAATACAACAGTATTAAAAATGAAGTTCGTGAAGTCGGTATTGGCTTAACAACTGCATTAACACGCAACTTAACTGCTGGTGCCGAAGTTAGATGGATTGATCATCTTGATACAGATAACCAAGAATTAACTTTTGGGGTTTCGATGACCTATACATTTGGCTCAAACCGTAGACAAACAAACGAAGAATATTTATTTGAAGGAGAAGAGTAAGATATGAAAAACCTTTTCTTCATTATAACAATTTTAGCTTGGTCATTTATTTCTTTTAAGGCTAGTGCTCAAGCTGATCGTCAACTCGTTGGGTTTATAGCTCTTCGCAGTGGCAGCCAAATGAAGACAAACGGTGATGTCATAGATTTTATTATCTCTTCAAAAATGACTGATGCTACTAAAAAACGACTATTCGCAGAGGCAAACTCTGACTTTAACCAGTATGAAGTACTTAAAAGACAATGGGCCCAGGAAAAGTTTGATCTAGGTCTTAAGCAAATGGCTTATTTCGAAATTTTAAAAAAACACTATTTAAGAAGTCACCGTGACGGTCAGGCTAGACAGTTTTTTAATGCTACTGAAAATGAGTGGTATAAAAGAATTGATGCAGAAGAAAGTCGAGTGTTAAAGCATCTTTTAGACCAAAGACTTGGCATCGTTAAATCTAGACAAGAATTTGGATCATGGCTTCAGGCAGAGGGTTATCCTCACATGACCAATGAAAGTACCTCTGATACTTATTTTCGCTGGTTTGACGCTTTAAAGGCTCGCTTTAAAGTTGAAATGCAAATGGAAGAAGTCAAAGAATATGAAATCGCCATGGCCGTAGCTCAAAATCGTGGAAGAATTGACCCAAGTCCGACTGACATTTGGAATCTTAATGAAAAATCACAACAGCTAATTACAGATCACCTTGAAGGAAAAAACTTATCTCAAGATGAAATGGATGAACTGACAAAAGCAAACCCAGATCTTCTCGTTATGGTTAAAGATATTAAAAAGCTATCTTTACAATACTCTAAACTTGCGGAACTTGAAGCTAGTGAATTAGCACAAGATAAAATAACATCAGCAAGGAACACTCTCCTATCTAACCTTAATGCAAAAGGTAAAGATGGTATTTTAAAATATCTAGATATCGCGCAACAACTTAAAGATAAATATTCAGACAGCGAAGAACTGCTAACTCTTTCTCAGACAGCTCTAGATCGCTTTATGGAAGTTGGTGATTTTAACGAGTATATGATTGGTCGTTTATACAAACTTGCAGCACAACTTGAAAACATTGAATCACTAAAAGAAAAAATCTCACTTTCAATTGATGAAGCGATTGAGTCAGCTGCCGGGTTTGAAAAGGGCAACGTAACCTTCGAGCAAGCTGTCTATGAAGCAGCACTTGAGAAGCTTCCTAAAGAGGATGAACTTACAAGAGAAGCTAGTACTTTAATTGCTTGGGTTATCAAGTTTGAAGCTAAAAAAATTGCTCTAGCTGATCAACCAGTCATGCAAATTGATAGATACGATTACAGATCAACTGAAGCTTACAACAGACTTTCAAATCATATTCGTCTGACTAGAGTTCAAAATGGTTTAAAACAATTTAGACAAAAAGAAGTCAAAAATATGGCTTGGGTGCTTGAGCTTTCAAACGGCAGTAACTACTTCACAGACAATCGTGTTTATGAATACATGATGAACTAAGCCGCTACCTTAAGTTTCTTATACCAATCAGGTGAAGCAAAGTTATTTTTAGGAAATGGTAATTTGTTTGCAACAAATTCTTCAAAAAATGTTGGAACATAATTACAAGGAACCATCTCACCAATATACTTGCCTGTATCTGGATCTTTACCAGTCTGTACCCAACGAAAGATATCTTTAACGATATAGTTTCCGTTGGCATCTACACCAAGAACTTCTGAGATATGCGATGTTCTTCGCCCACCGTCGTGATAACGGTTACATTGCACGATTAACTGAAGCGCAGAACCTACCATTTTTCTAATAGCATCAGGTGGAATTCTTGTTTCACCCATAAGGCATAATGTTTCAAGACGAGTACAAGCATCAATCGGTGTATTGGCGTGAACTGTACCCATTGAACCTTCGTGACCAGTACCCATCGCGTTTAGAAGATCAAGTGCCTCCATACCACGAACCTCACCAACAATAATCCTGTCAGGACGAAGTCTTAGTGCAGACTCAACAAGATCTCTAATTGAAACTTCTGTGATTCCCATTTTGGGGTTAGCTTTTCTTGTTTCAAATTGAACAACGTGCTCGGCCTTAATTTGAAGTTCTGCTGAATCTTCAATAATAAGTAGACGCTGAGTCTTAGGCATTCTTGAACCAAGAATATTAAGCATGGTTGTTTTACCCGAGCCAGTACCACCGGAAACAAGAGTGTTTTTCCCTAAGTACATACAACAATCAAGAAATCTTGCTGCTGTTTGTGAAACTGATCCAAATTCGATGAGATCTTTTAGCCCTAGTTTTTCTTTTGAGAACTTTCTAATGGCGACAGTTGTCCCATTCTTTGCCATTGGTGGAATAACAACAGCAATACGTGAGCCATCAGGCAAACGTGCATCGAGACGTGGATTATCAGCATCAATAGTACGCCCAACTGACTGAGCAACTGCTCTCATAGCCGCCGTTAAAGCTTCTTCGTTATGAAAGACATTTTCTACTTTATGAACAAGACCTCTTTGTTCAACAAAGATTTCTGATGGACCATTAATCATGACCTCAGAGACGCTCTCATCCTCAAGCAGGTCCCCGATGGGGGCCAAAAAGGTTTTAATCGCATCTGCAAAGACATTCGACATAACTTAATAATCCTCTGGTCTATCTTTAGGAAACCAAATCTTGACTCGACTTCTAGACTCAGAAGCAAGCTCTCTTTTCTTATCGTCAGGATGGGCGAAGACCGTGAGGGCTCCTTTCAACTTTCCTGTAGGACAATGAAACTTATAGACACCTGGCTCAGTTGCAATGAATTCACCCTCGTCTATCTTGCCTTTTTCCATATTTAGAAAAATCTTTTTATCAGGTATTAGTAAGCATCTTTTTTCATCTGTTGTTGTCGTTACAAACAGTCGAACTTTTTCACCCACAAAAGCGATAGGCGCATCAGGGTAATAACCCGTCTCACTTGCTATAACCGATATCTCACGAAGCGGATGATCGAGATTCATAACCTCTGAATCAGCATAGGAGCGTCCAGCGAAAGCAATTAGAGTTAAAAATAGTAAACAAATTATTTTTTTCATAAAAGAGTCCTTTGTCCTCCTTAACTAGTCGGACAAAAGACATGAAAACTTGAGCAGATCACTTTTTATGAATAATCAGATATTTAGATCGTTGAGTCGCCGCTCTCTGGCTTTACGGGCAAACGACCATCCTTTGCTATCAGCTTAGGAAACTTAATAAGGATCTCTCCTTCCTTGTTCTCAAACTTAGCACCTGCGGGATCACAGTCAGGAGGAATTTTAAAAGTCCTCTTAAAGCTACGCTTTGAAACACCCATATTAGTCTTTCTTTCTACAACTCCAGAAATCGTAATTTTTGAATCTTCAATCTTAAAGTCTATTGGCGTATCTTTACTAGCTTCAAGCTTAAGCACTAAGATTCTCTCTTTTGGAGTTTCCAACCAACGACTTTGACCAGACCCCAGCATACCGAAAGCTTTTGAACCTCTTAATCCACCAAAAAGTCTCTCAATTGCTTTGTCATCAAAGAATTGATCAAACTGATCAGTACGCCCGTCCTCAAATTGTTTAGCCATATCTTCAAACTGCTTATGCATGTCTGCAAACATATCATCGCTTAAAAATTGCTCAATAATTCTACGAGAGTCCCGCATTTGTTCGCGCATCTTCTCGCGCATACGCTCACGACGCTCTTGTCTTGTTTCAGGTTGCCGAGGAGTCTTAGGTGCAGGTGTTTGCCCATAAAGATTAGAAACAAAAATAATTGGTATCAATAACTTAATCATTTTCATCATCCAATATTTTATCAACCATTTTGACAAAGTTCCAGTCCCTATCAGTAAGGCCGTTGTTGTCATGAGAGTAAATTGAAAGCTTTAGGTAACCCCAACCAAAACAAATTTCTGGATGATGGTTAACCTCTTCAGCATATTCAGATATTTTTTGTACCAGACTCCACGGTCTTTTAAAGTTTTTAAACTTCCAAGACTTCTCTAGTCTTTGAGGATAATCAAGTTCAGTCCAAGCACAATCGCTCATATCTCTTCCATTTTAAAAACATCATAGGCCACAGTTTCATAAGGGTGGGCTTCTTTCATAGCTTTTACAACCTCATGAATTTTAGAACTAGGAACAACTAGCTCTACTCTAACCTCTTCTACCTTCTCTAAAATGTTCTCATTTCCAAGGTGTGGCTGACTCCCTTTCAGGGGGCGGAACTGTCCTGTTCCTAGGACTTCAAAACAACAATGATCATAATTTCCAACACTGCCTGCACCCTTTTCGAACATGGCCGACTTAACTACTTCCTTATATTTTAGTGGGATATAAACATTTAATTTATACATACTTAGCTGGTACCCGATTAAATTAATAACTTATTTTACTAACACAAAACCAATAAAAACTTACATCAATCTTTATTAATGCACAAAAAAATAGACAGCTCGTTTTGCAGGCAGGAATATTTTAGAAGTTCTTACAAAATGAGAAATGGATTGTTCTCAAAAGATATATTTTCACGGAGGAAATAATGAGAAACTTAGTATTAGCTGCACTATTGATGGTGCTAACTTACGCTCCCCAATCACAAGCATGTTCAGAGCACGGTACATCAGGTATCGCTGAAGAGAACACAATGCACATTGGAGTAAACGACAAAAATGCTAACAAGACTATTGATGAAACTGCATTCAATAGCGTTCTTGATCGCATCGAAGCTCTTTACACTCCAGATTTCGCAGCTCGAGGAAAAAGACTTGATGTTGTTCGTAAATGGGACGACGGAACAGTAAACGCTTACGCTCAACAGTCTGGTAACACTTGGAAGATCACTATGTTTGGTGGTTTAGCTCGTCACGTAGAAGCTACTGCAGATGCTTTTGCAGCAGTTGCTTGTCATGAACTTGGACACCATATTGGTGGCGCTCCTAAGAAAGGTTCAATCTGGGGTTCTTCATGGGCTTCAAACGAAGGTCAATCTGACTACTTCGCAACTTCAAAGTGTATGCGTAAATTCATGGAAGTTGATGACAATCAAGCTGTTGTAGCTGCAATGGAAATCCCACAAGTTGTAACTGATCGTTGTGAAGCTTCTTTTGCTAACGCTGAAGAAATTGCAATGTGTCAGCGTGGTGCTATGGCCGGTGAAGCTCTTGCAAAACTTCTTAATTCTTTAAGAACAGGCTCTGATCCAGTTGCATTCACTACTCCAGATCGTGCAGTTGTTTCTTCAACTAACCACAATCACCCAGCGGCTCAGTGTCGTCTAGATACATATTTTGCTGGTGCTATCTGTGACCAGGATGCTTCTATCGATCCTGATTCATCTGATGCAAAAACTGGTTACTGCATGCGTGTTGATGGTTACCAAGACGGTACACGTCCACTATGTTGGTTCAAGCCATCTGCTTCTCTATAATTTAAATTAGATAAGTAAAAACTAAGGGTCTCATTTGAGGCCCTTTTTTTTATGAATAATCTCGAAAATTTCTTTGATATCTACCTTTTGGTCTCTTCACCACTTTCATTCGGCCAGCAATAAAAGCGCTCATAATTAAGAGTATAACTAGAACTATTAATGAATCCATGACGACCTCCAATCCTTGGCTAGAATAATTCTAATACGTCCAGATCAGTTGAAAATCATCAATCAGTAAACTTTATGTCAGGGATTACTCTTTGCAGGTTTCTGGATCACTACTAAATGTATCGCAGATACTCTCCTCAACATTCGTGGCGCCTTTTTTAAGACCACTACCAACCTTTTGACCAGCTTCTTTGAACTCGTTCACAATCTTGTCTGAGTCAGTTTCATTAGAGGCACAAGAGCTAAATAAGAACGCGAAAAGTAACAGAGTAAATTTCATAAGTATTCCTTTTGGGTACAAAAAAGCCCCGTCAAATAAACGAGGCTTTAAAAAGATCTATTGTTAGATTATTTTTTCTTCTTCATTGGCTTGTCTTGAGCTTCACCTTTCATTACTTCAATCAACTCAACATCAAAGACTAAAGTTGATTCTGGTGGAATTGTACCAGCACCGGCAGAACCATAACCAAGATCAGCTGGAATAACTAACTTGATCTGACCACCTGGAGCAATCAATTGAAGACCTTCAGTCCAACCTTTGATAACTCTATTAAGAGGAATCTCAAGCTCTTTACCTGATTCACGAGATGAATCAAAAACAGTTCCATCAATAAGAGTTCCTGTGTAATGAACTTTTACGATATCTTCGGCAGCAGGACTTTTACCTTCACCGGCCTTAAGAATCTTATAAGCCAAACCAGATTCAGTTTTTTGAACGCCTTCTTCTTTTAAGAATTCTTCAAGGAACTTAGCACCCTTTTCTTTGTTAGCTTCTATTGCTTTTTTAAAACGACCTTCAAGAACTTCTTGAACTTTCATTCTATAGTCAGCAACCGCAACACGCTCTTTAGTGCCTTTATAATTATCCCATAGACCCTGAACAAGGGAGTTCATTTCACCTTCAGTTAACTGAAGTTGTTGAGGGTTTACACGCTGAGCAAGAAGAGCTCCATATGTATAAAGCGCTTTTTCATCTTCAGTGCTTGGGTCATGGTTAAACTCCTTCTTACAGCCAATAAGACCTGATACTGCGATCAGACCTAAAAGCATCAACGACGTTTTTTTCATTGGATCCATCCTTTGGTTACAATTTACTTACCTATTATTAATGAACTAGTTTGCTTTATCAAATTATTGATCTACTGGCACCATCCTTAAATACTTGCGCCTTAAATTCGAACGATCACTGCCTTTATCGTGCTTATAAAATTCATTTTCCCAGTCGCCGTACATAGGGTTTGGTAGAACAATGAACTTACGACCCCAATTTTTAAAGTTTTTATCAACAAGCTTTCTACGAGAAGCGTTATCTTTATCAAAGAAATCTAGATTAAAGTCACCGAGATTATCGCCAATCAGCATAATAACATCATGCTTCTTTATAATTGCATTACGTCTATCTTGTTTAGACTTATCGTTACCCTTAGTTTGAACATGATCACGTTTAACCGGAAAGCCACGACGAACTAAATTGTCATATGTGGCCTCTCTATTTTGGTCAGGTCGGTTTGTGACATAGAAGATCTCAACACCCTTAGACTTTGCAAGCTTCAAAAACTCTATAGCTCCAGCAACGGCATCAGCATTTCTCTCGTCAACCCAGGCATCCCATGAATCAGGCTCAAAAGAGCGATTATGAGTAATCATTCTAGCTTGGTAAGGAGAATTATCTAAAACTGTTTCATCTACGTCTAGAATAATGGCCGCTGGCTTTTTCCGCTCGCGCTTAAGCGCACGGTAAAGTTCACTTCTAGCTGCATTATAGGCTTGAAGCGTAAGAGCTCTAAACTCTCCTGCTTGTTGCATCCACAAAGTACTCATCATGAGATGATCTTGCTTATGCTGGTTTTGAGCACAACCAACTAGAATAAATAAAATACAAATAATTTTTTTCATTTCGACTCCTAAAATCCTGCTTCGTCTAAAGCAAGATTGGCCAATTGATCACAGCGCTCATTTTGTGGATGACCGGCATGTCCTTTGACCCATTTAAATTTTAAATTCGTAAAGAGCTTGGTTGTTTCATCTAATCTTTTCCAAAGCTCTACATTTTCAGGCTCTTTCTTATCTGCTTTTTTCCAGCCACGAGCCTTCCAGCCTGCAACCCATTTCTCAACACCCTCAACAACATATTTTGAGTCACTATATAACCAAACATATGGTTTTCCTGATGGAGGAATTTCTTTGAAGTGATCAACGAGGCTCTCAAGAGCGACAATGGCTCCTTCAAGTTCCATGCGATTATTAGTGGTAGGGTTATCGACACCTGATCCTTCAAAGATTACTTCACCTAAATGGTTTTGACCGATCATGCCCCATGAGCCGGGACCAGGGTTACCACGACAGGCTCCATCTGAAAAAAGGGCAAAGCTATTTTCAATACCTTCAACTTCTTTTGGTAAAACCAAATCCGTCGTTGGATCAATCGCCTTGTCCCATTCAAGACCTTTACCTTTTTCACTTAAAAGTTCGATCGCTTTTAAGGCTTCTTTGTCATCAACAAAGGATTTTTTTAAAAAGCTTAGAGATTGGCGAAGACGTGCTTTACTCAAAACTACACCAACTTTGCAAACTTTCGTTTGCCAACTTTAAGCACCTTACCAGCAAAGCTATCATCTAAAACAATATCTACTTTAGATAACTTATCTCCATCAACAATAGAGACAGCATTTTGTTGAATCATTCTTCGCCCCTCTGCTTTTGAAGGGACTAACTTAGCTGCAACTAAAGAATCTAAAAGATTTTGACCACGCTCGAAAGAAAAATCAGGGACATCATCAGGTACCTGCTTTTTCTTAAAAACGTTTTCAAATTGCTCACGCATTGCTTTGCCAACTTCTTCTCCATGAAAAAAGCTAACAACAGCAACTCCGAGTTGTTTTTTACATTCATTTGGATGAAGTGTTTCACTTTTTAGATCGGCTTCAATTTGGGCATACTTTGTTTCGTCTACGTTTCCTACGTACTTCCACCACTCAAGCATGATGGCATCGGGAATAGACATGGTTTTTCCAAACTTATCAAACGGCTCATCGAGAATACCGATAGTATTGCCAAGAGACTTTGACATTTTTTGCGTACCACATGTTCCTGTAATGATAGGCAGAAGCATGGCTGTTTGTGGACGAAGTTTGGCGTGCTTTTGGTAATCTCTTCCCATTAACACGTTGAACTTTTGATCAGTTCCCCCAAGCTCAACGTCCGCTTTAACATAAACTGAATCGATGCCTTGAAGTACAGGGTAAAAAAGCTCGTGCAAACCAAGAGAGTGTCCCTCTTCTAGGCGTTTAGCAAAAGTGTCATGAGAGACAAGCTTCGCCACTGTGGTTTGTCCGGCCCAACCAATAACATCACTTAAAGTTACGTCTTTAAACCATTCAGATTGAAAGCGTATCTCAGTTTTATCTTTATCAACAACTGTATAAACCTGTTCCATATAGCGAGCAGCATTTTCTTTAATTTGCTCTGCTGTTAATGGCGGCCTTGAATCATTACGCCCAGTCGGATCTCCGATGCTGGCCGTGTAGTCACCAATAATAACAACACCAATATGTCCTAAATCTTGAAACTGTCTCATCTTGCGATATGGAACCGTATGCCCAAGATGAACATCAGTTGCTGTCGGATCAATCCCACACTTAACTCTTAATGGAGTATTTGTTGTTATTGAATGACGAAGCATAGAAATTAAGTCTTCTTCTGGAGTAATTTCGGATACACCAAACTTTAAGATTTCAAATTGTCTTTGAACTTCTTTTTCGATCGCAGGATCGAGTTTTTTGGCTTGTTCCATATTTCGTCATTCCGATGATATTTCGTTGATATTAAAGGAAAATCCTAACAAACCTAGTATCTGTTTGAATACCCCTATGCGGGGCAATATTTCATTTCAATTGATTGCGACAAAGATTGCAGCGTGCTAAAGTTTTTGAATCGTTTAAGAGGATTTTCATGAATTTTATTCCCCTAAAATCGGGCAAAAGTGTAGAAGGCGATGACATCAAAGCCTACAAGAGTGAGACCAAAGGACCATCTTGGGTTTATATCCTTGCCGGCGTTCACGGTGATGAAGTCGAGGGTGTTTATGTTGTAACTCAGCTTTATGAGTGGCTGCAACAACAAGAAGATATTCAAAGACCAACAGTCATTATTCCTATTTTAAATGTTGATGGCTATAGAGCGGGTACAAGAACCAATGCCCATGGGGTTGATCTGAATCGTAACCTTCCGTCTAAGGACTGGAGTGATAAAGCCAGAGAAGCCAAATATAATCCTGGAGCTAAGCCTCTTAGTGAGCCAGAAAACCTATACCTTGATAAGTTATTTCAAAAGTATCCCCCAAAAGTCATTATGAGCTTTCATTCTTGGAAGCCTTTCATTAATACCAATGGGGACTGTCTCGAAATTGCTCAATTTTTAGAACGCTATAACAGCTATGAAATCGTCCAAGATGATATTGCAGGTCATCCGACACCTGGAAGTCTGGGTGAATATGGTGTCCAAGAATACAAAAGTCCTGTGGTCACATTTGAATGCCCCGTTCTTGCTTCAGGTAAGAGCTTAAAGGAGATATGGCAGGAAAACGCCGTAGGTCTGCAAGCTTTGATGAGATCTAAACTGCTCGATTAATAGGGGCCAAACTGTCGCCCTGGTCCCATTTTGACTCCAATAAAATTCAGTAGATAAGCCTCGATTTCCGCTAATTCAGGTGGTTAATGTCTATATATTTTACATATTTACCCCAGTGACGCCTCGCATAAGGTAATATCCGACCTATATGGCCCAGTAATTGCTTTATTAATATCAAACAACTGGTATTGGAGTGCCCTTTGAAAGTCAAACTTATTGAAATGACGAAGTTATGTCTATTTTTATCACTATTAGCGGTGTCATCTAATCCGTTGTGGGCACAGACAAGTGTCAATCAATTAGACAATATTTCATCTAAAAATGACGTTATTTTCAATTCTTTAATAACTACTACTTATTCTACTAACCTTAATAAGCCAGATTCTGTGAATTTCTCTAACAGCATGGATCTCGATGCTGAGCTTGCTGCAATTTATAAAGGCATACGTTTCTCTTTATCGACAGGCATGACCAAGAATCTCACCGGAGAGCGTAGAACACTTTTAAATAATGCCTCACTAGGAGCTGTGAAAAACCTTTATAGCTTTAATAAAAATTGGAGTATCTTGGGCTCAAGCAGATTGGTTATACCTCTATCTGAGGCAGCTAGGGACTTTCAAAAGCAAATCACAGGTGTATCAGTTGCAACTCCAATCGTTTGGAGAAATTCAAGCTGGCGCATAAGTTATGGCCCAAGTGTTGTAACCAATTTCCATCAGACTCAAACAGCCCTTAATGGTACATCTAACTTTCAATATATCTTAGGTCAGTCATTAAGTATTTTGCATTTCAAATCAAACGGTTTTTATGCAATGGCAAATTCAAGCTACTCAAGACTTATTAGTTACCAAGGAAACACCTTGGATAATTATCGTTTTACTCAGCTAGTTGGATATTCAATTGGAATGTATGACTTTGCTGTAGGTCATGTCATGGGTGGAAGTCCCTTGGCTCCAAACGGAGTAGAAACAGATATTAGATTTTTTGATTCAAGAGACTCAACACTATTTGGAATGTTAACAGTTTTATTTTAGTAGATATTTAATTGTATTTAGATAATTAGGAGCAAAAATGTTTAACCGTAAATCAAAACGCTACACGCTTCCAGCAATGCTTGCGGCCTTACTACTAGTAGGTTGTGCTAAAGAATTGCCTGAAAAAGTGTCTGAAGACATTGAAAAAAATGTCCATGCTATGTCGATGTTTAATGACGAAGTCGTTATTGAGACTGTCGATGAGCCAGGCTCTTTTGCTGTAAAAGCAGATGACGAAGAAATTGGCGGAGTCTTTGCTTTAAATGAAATGAAGTTAAGAAGCGTTAAGGTAGTTTCTGGTAAGCCAGAGCTAGCAGCTTTCTTTAAAGATCTTAAAGTTGAATCAACAGCTCCAGGTCAGCGCCTAA
Source organism: uncultured Bdellovibrionales bacterium (assembly GCA_963976925.1). Lineage (GTDB taxonomy): Bacteria > Bdellovibrionota > Bacteriovoracia > Bacteriovoracales > Bacteriovoracaceae > UBA4207. The sequence continues at coordinate 381 of CAXBMT010000010.1, read as the reverse complement.
GTGTTAAATTTAGACTTACTGACAATGTCATGCTTGCTTATGCAAAACATCAAGGACAAGCACTTTCACTTCACCAGCAGGAACTTTTGACAGGAACTGAGCTTCCTCTTTTCCAATTTGCTGTTAGCTCATACGGTATTCTTGATAAAGTAGAAAATGATCTTGGTGAAGATACACATATTGTAACTTATAAAAAACGTGATCGTTCACAGTCAACACACGTAACAATTGATCCTACAGTTGAAGAAAGAGTCGATGCAGGTCTTCGCGCTAATGATTATGACGACAGAAGTGTTGTTATCGATAAGCGTAAACTTCATTCAAAAGTCTATACAGTTGCTCAAATTAAAAACCTATTTAAAAACCACGCGATGCTTGAAG